>CAMCCU010000289.1 GCA_945872975.1 Pedosphaera parvula Ellin514 | reverse complement strand
GTGCTGAAGACTGATCCGTTCGGCTTTGCCTTCGAGTCAGCGCCGAAGACGGCGTCCGTGGTGTGGAACAACACGAAGTTCCAGTGGACGGATGAGAAGTGGATGGCGGCGCGCGCGAAGCGCAACCCGCTACGTTCCGCGATGAGCATCTACGAGGTGCATCTGGGATCATGGCGGAAGAAGAACGCGTTTGAGTCGCTCAGTTATCGTGACCTCGCCGGGCCGCTGGTGGATTACCTCAAGCAGACCGGCTTCACGCACGTCGAGTTCCTGCCGGTGGCGGAACACGCGTTCTATCCGTCGTGGGGTTATCAAGTCACGGGCTTCTTCGGCGTCACGAATCGCTTTGGCACGCCGGACGATTTCCAGTTCCTCGTCAACGCGCTGCACGAAGGCGGCATCGGCGTGATCATCGACTGGGTGCCAGCGCATTTCCCGCGCGACGAGTGGGCGCTGGCGCGCTTTGATGGCACGGCGCTCTACGAGCACGAAGATCCGCGCAAGGGCGCGCATCAGGACTGGGGCACGCTCATCTTCAACTTCGGCCGGCATGAGGTTAAGAATTTCCTCGCCTCGAACGCGCTCTATTGGTGCGAGCGATTCCACATCGACGGACTGCGCGTGGATGCCGTCGCGTCGATGTTGTATCTCGATTACTCGCGCAAGGCGGGCGAATGGATTCCGAACCAGTTCGGCGGACGCGAGAACTTGGAGGCGGTCGAGTTTCTCCGGCACTTCAACCACGTCGTGCATACGGAGCATCCTGGCGTGGTGACCATCGCGGAAGAATCCACCGCGTGGGGTCTCGTCACGCGGCCGCCGTATCTGGGCGGGCTGGGCTTCAGCCTGAAGTGGAACATGGGCTGGATGCACGACACGCTGGGCTACTTCAAGCGCGATCCGGTCTATCGCAAGTATCACCAGAACGATCTCACGTTCGCGATGCTCTATCATCACAACGAAAACTTCGTGCTGCCGCTCTCGCACGATGAGGTGGTGCATGGCAAGAGCTCGCTGCTTGGTCGCATGCCGGGCGACGAATGGCAGCGCTTTGCGAACCTGCGCGTGCTGCTCGGCTACCAGTGGGTCTTCCCCGGCAAGAAGCTGCTCATCATGGGTGGCGAATTCGGGCAGAGCCGGGAATGGAACGCGAATGCGGAGCTCGACTGGGGGTTGCTCGACCAGGGGCCGTATCATCGCGGGACGCTGAAGTTCGTGGAGGACTTGAACCGGTTCTACAAGGCCGAGGCCGCGCTCTGGGAGAGTGACTACGACATGGAGGGCTTCTATTGGATGGATTGCTCCGACCAGGAGCACAGCGTGATGTCGTTCGTTCGCCAGAGCCCTGATCGCAAGAGCCTTTTGCTCATCGTGCTCAATCTGACACCCGTTCTCCAGAGCCACTACCGGATCGGGATGCCGGAGCCGGGCTTCTGGAAGGAGGCGGTGAACAGTGACGCGGCTGCGTATGGAGGCAGCAATCAGGGAAACCTGGGCGGAGTTCAAGCCGAGCCGCAACGCATGCACAATCAGCCTTGCTCCGCGGCGCTGACGCTTCCGCCCTTGAGCATCGTGGTGTTCAAGCACGAGGGTGAGCAGCGGTAGCTCCCGGCGAATTTTCAAGGCTGTCGACCGGCCTGAATGAATCGGAGCGCGGACTGACTCGTTTCGAGTGGGTCAAGACGCTGTTCACGTCCGCCGACAACTACGTCATCTCGCTGACGGATCTGAGTGGAGCAAGCCCCGCTGCGGCTGCGTTGTTATTGGCAGCGGGCCTGGCGATTGACGTGGTCTTCAAGGAATCCGCGTAACGACACCGCCACGACAGGATTGACGGTTTGAGGTCAGCTCCTGGTTCCCGAGGGAGCGCTCGTGTTGAGCGCAATCCGGGCACGTCCCCAGGCTGACTGTCGCCTGGCGATGGAGGCGAAGGTAGGTCTCCAATCGCTCCCATTGTCCGAGGGGATCAGCGATGCGTTTGCACCGAGGGCAGACGGGTTGCGTTTCTTGGTGGCAGTCTGTCTTCAGTCCCGCCGGCTCGTCGTCACTGGCCGTTACTTCCCGGATGATTTCAACCTCGGCCGACGCGGCGGCTTGCTTGGCGTTTTCCAGTGCCATGAGGACGATTGGAGCGAGTTCCTCCGGGTGTTGTCTGCGAACATGGCCTGCGGCTCCGCATTCAAACAGCTCGACGAGCAGGCCGGGTTCGCAGGTGGAAGTGAGAATGACGAAGGGGATTTCAGGGTGCTGTTCATGGACCGCTTCGAGTGCGGCGAAAGCTTTCTCAGAGGGCACGGCGTGCTCGGCGAGGATGAGATCCACCGCATGGTCATCGAGCGCTTGCAGCAGGGAATCGTGACCTTCCACGTTGACGCTCCCAAAAGTAATGCCCTGTCGATCCAGCTCCGCAAGCAATGCTGCTGCGTGTCCCGGCTCGCCTTCCAAGATCAAGATGTTCGGTATTTTCCCCATGCACCTGCTCCTCGCGCCTCTCACTCTGTCACGAAGATGTGCCAGGGGACTGATCTGTGCAATCTGTTTTGCAATACGGATATTGCTGTCATCCCGCCAAATAGTTCCGGCGGGAAGGTCTCACTCACGGGTCCTTCGTTTGTGCGAAATGGCAGCCATGCGATTGATGTGTCCTCGCATCTGACGAGCTGGACTACGCTGACTACGATCTTCTACTCGAACGGCTGGGTGCCCTTTACCGACACGACGACGGGCGGCGTCACAAATCGCTTCTACCGCGCCCGCCTCGTGCCGTGGCGCCGACTCGGGTTCCGCCTACGCTGCCCAGCGGGAGAGGATGTCGTCAACGGCACCGGGGCGCAGCGGCTTGCTGATCCACGCGTCCATCCCGGCTTTGAGACAGTCGTCTTGGATGTTTTCCATCGAATCATCCGTCAAGGCGATGATCGGCGTGCGGCGCGAACGAATTGCCGTCGGGTGAGCGGCTTCGGAGGCGCGAATCGTCTCGGCGGTCTGGAAGCCGTTCATCTCCGGCATCTGGCAATCCAGGAAGATCAGATCGTAGTCGTTTCGCGCGGCGAGGTCGGCTGCCGCCCGACCGGTATCTGCCACATCCACGATGCAGCCGGCTTTCTTGAGCATCCGGTCCGCGAGCAGTTGGTTCGTCTTGGTGTGATCTGCGACGAGGACCCTGAGTGGATTTATCCTGGCTTGAGCAGGAGTCTCCGGAACACTGAGTGCGGCAGGCTCCATGGAGGATGGCAAAGTCTTCGACGGGACGGCGGCGGGTGAGCTCGCGAGCGCGGCGGTGATGGCATCACTCAGTTGAGCTTGTCGTGCAAATGGCTGCCACAGGATGGCGTCATAGCCGGCCGCCCGGAAGCGGGGTCCTTCGGCACGCATGGTTAATGGCGCGAGCAGAATGAGCCTGGATTCGCGAAGACCGGGCAGGGAACGAATCATTTCGGCCAACTCATGTCCGGTCTTGCCGGCCAGCGAGTGGTCGATGAGGAACAGGCGGAACGGAGAAAGGGAGGTGGCTTCCGCGTTGAGCCTGGCGAGGCATTCGTCCGCGGATGACACGGCAGCGAAGTCCGCATGCCAGTCGTGCAGATGACGATTCCAGACGTCCCGCCGGCACTGGAGCGGGTCGATAATCATGGTCCGGATCCCGTTGGGAACTGGATTCGCCAGCAAGCCGCCGGCTGACAGATTTTCGGCTGGCAATGGGTGGGTGAACCAGAAGGTGGCGCCGTTTCCCGGATCGCTCCTGGCTCCGATCACGCCGCCCATCAGCTCGACAAGTTGCTTGCAGATCGCGAGCCCGAGGCCGGTCCCGCCATATCGCCGGGTGGTGGAGGAATCGGCCTGCGTAAACTTGGTGAACAGTTGCGCCTGCGCCTCCGGCGAGATGCCGATGCCGGTATCGGTGATCTCGATTCGACCGGTGCCGGGCTCACCCTTTCGCACCTTGATCAAGACGTGACCGTGGTGCGTGAACTTGATGGCGTTTCCCACGAGGTTGATGAGCACCTGCCGGAAGCGCGTGCTGTCGCCGACCCATTCGGATGGTGCGGCGCTGTCCCAGTCCAGCACCAGGGCGAGCTTGCCTCCGGCTGCCTTCGAGGCGAGCAGGTCCACCACCTCGGCGACGACTTCGCGGGCGTTGAACTGCCTATGTTCGAGAGTGAGTTTGCCGGCTTCGATTTTCGAGTAGTCGAGAATGTCGTTGATTAACGTCAGTAGCGAATCGGCGGAGTTCTTAACCGTCGTCGTGTATCCCCGCTGCTCCGGGTTGAGCGGAGTGTCCAGCAGGAGATCGGTGAATCCCATGACGCCGTTCATGGGGGTGCGAATCTCGTGGCTCATGGTGGCGAGGAAGTCGCTCTTCGCACGGCTGGCGGCCTGGGCGGCGTCGCGCGCGCGCATCAGCTCCGCGGCAGCGAGCCGCTGCTCGCAGTTCAGAAGGGCGATGCCGATCTGGTCCGCGAGCTGGCAGCCAAACGCGATCTCGTGCGGACCCCAGTGGTGCAGCGACCGCACTTGTTCAAAACAAATCAGGCCGCCAATGCGTCCGGAGGTTCGGATGACCACGTCCAGCTTGGACTTGATCCCGATCGGCTTCAGGTGGCACTCCACGTAACCGGTCGTCCGGGGATCATGGAGCGCGTCATGCGCGTCCACAAATTTTGCACTTTCGAGGCAGCGGAACTCGTCCAGAAAATCTTTCTTGTGAAGGATCATGCTGGAGGTATGCCGCCGCTGGTCGCGCTCAAAGAGGTCGGTGCAGCGAAGCTGCTCCGATGAGTCGTCGTAGATCCACACGCTGACGCGGTCCACATCAATCGTCTCCGAGGCCAGCTCAGTGATGGAGTGGGCGAGGGTGAGGAGGTCACCGGCGGCGAGCGCGGGATTTCCGGCGACGCTGGAAATGGTCCAGAGCATCGCCTCGCTCTGGCGCAGGGATTCAAGGAGCCGACGCTCGGACTGTTTGCGCTTCGTGATGTCGGCGATGAGCGCGACAAAGTGGTCAATCGATCCATCATGCCGCCGGACGCAGCGGGCCGAAATCTCAGCGTGAATGATGGTGTCATCGCCACGGATGAAGCGCTTCTCCATCGCATAGCCCTCTGCTTCGCCGCGCACCACGCGATCAAAGTGGACGACGTCGGCGGCGAGATCCTCGGGATGGGTCAGTTCAGCCCAGGTCTTTTGCACGAGCTCTTCGCGCCGGATGCCAAGGATGTCGCACAGGCTCTGGTTGACCTCGATCCAGCCCTTGGCGGGTGAGGTGATGGCCATGCCTATCATCCCGAGATCAAAGAAGCGATGGAACCGCGCTTCGTTCAGTTCGAGGGCTTCGAGAGAGCGCTGCCTTGAACGCTGGACGAGGAAGATTAGAGCTCCCAGTGTCAGGCTTCCGAGGAGCGCCCCAACAATTCCCACGTGGAACGCCTTCCTCATGCGGGCGACTTTGGCGAGGTAATCCTCGGCCTTGATGTCCACTCCGAGTACGCACTCGGCTTTTCCGTATTGGTTCATGACCGGCATGAACGCCGTGATAAACGTTCCCCATTTGTCCGTGTAGGGCTCGCTGCTGATCGTGGGCAGGCTGGTGGCGAGCGCCTCGACCATCGCCGGGTCGGGATTCTCGTAGAGCTCGTTCAGTTGCGCCTGGTCCAGGACGCCGTCTTGATCCGCATCGATTGGAAGCGCGGCGTCGACGGCAAAGCGGGGGCCCTCCGGGCTGGACCGTGCGGTGTAGAGATATTTGATGTCGGGAAGAACCTTGAGCATCTCGCGCAGCGGTGCGACGACGGCGAGATAGTCTGGATCGTTCTGCTGTTCTTTGCGGGTCAAGGTGGTGTGCCGAGTGACATCGAGTCGCTGTGCTGCGACTCGGGCGATCGTGTGCAACTCGTCATCCACGGTTGCCCGAAGGACGGTGTGCGCCGTGACGAACAGGCCCCATTCGCACGCGAGTGCGCAGAGGAAAAAGGAAACGGCCACCGCCACAGCCTGGGTGATGGGCTGGCGGATCAGGCGTTTCAGACTCTGTTCTGTCCTCGCATTGCTAGGCATTCATCCGTCTTTCGTATTGCTCGGTGCATCCATATTAACTTTTCATCTCGCCACGGTATCGGCTGACGGTTCGAGCCCTTGAGGATCAATTGATGCGGGAAAGAGGTGGTGGGGAGCGAGCGGGCGGAAGCAGCTGAGGCGTGAAACGTGAAGCGTAAAACGTAAATGCCGCACAAGCCGTTTACGTTTTACGCTTCACGTTTTACCTTCCACGTTTCACGGTTTGGTCAGGACGACGGGCAGACCGAGGGTGTCAGCGAGAGGCAGTTTTCCCAATAACGATCTTGAATGGAACGGCTTCTAAGGCATTATTGCCTCCTCATTTCCATGCTCATCTAGCGTATGACGTACTCGCTTTGGCGGACATGCCGTTCCTTGTTCGCGGTGGCTGAAAGCTGCCAGGGGTTACTGTGTCGTCCTCCCGCGACGTTCAAGTTCCTCAAGTTCCATTTGGGACGAATTGCGCGGACCGAAGGCGGGTGGATTCATTCGGGGATCAAATCGATTTCAGGCGTGTCTCTCTCATCGTGCGGCTGGTCGAATAGCTGCGCTGTCCTAGGTGGTCGTTAACTCACATTTTATGAAGAAGGTCATTGTATTCGCAATCGGTGTTCTCCTGCTCGCGACTGGATTTGTCCAGGCGGCAACGGACACGCTCGTTCCGTTCGGCTCGGTTTGGACTTATCTGGACAACGGAACGGATCAGGGCACCGCCTGGATTGCTCCGGCGTTTGACGATTCTTCCTGGAGCAGCGGCCCGGCGGAGCTCGGTTACGGTGAGAATAATCAAGCCACCACGGTCAGTTTTGGCGGGGTGAGCAACAACAAGTACATCACCACCTATTTCAGGCATTCGTTCAATATTCCCGATCCGTCCATTTACACGGTCCTGCGCGTCGGGATTTTCCGGGACGACGGTGCGGTGGTTTACTTGAATGGAGTGGAAGTGTTCCGCAGCAACATGCCTGGCGGACTGGTCGCGTTTGATACGTTCGCACTGAATGCCGGCGATGATGGCAATACG
>CAMCCU010000288.1 GCA_945872975.1 Pedosphaera parvula Ellin514 | reverse complement strand
GGGCATCGTGTGATGGATTTGCTCACGACGCACATCGGACAGCTGGTGGTGCATTATCTTGAGAAGGCTTTCCGGACCGGTGCTCCGCAGACGTTCTGCTGCCAGTATTTGCTTCCCGGAAAACTCCGATATTTTGAAACACGAATCGCCCTTCGCGGTTCCGGTACCGCACTCGCAGTGGTTCGCGATGTGACAGACCGGGAGATTCTCGAGAAAGAAGTGGTGGAAAGCAGCAACCGGGTGCAGACGCGGATTGGCCAGGATATTCATGACGGGCTTGGCCAGCACCTGACCGGGATAACTTTCCTCAGCCGGGCGCTCGAAAAGAAACTCGAGTCCCAAGGTCTTCCTGAGGCGGCTGACGCGGCGGAGATTAGCAAGTTGGTGATTGAAGCCCTTGCGCAAACGCGAAACCTCGCCCGAGGCCTGTTTCCAGTCGAAGTGGAATCCACGCGCTTGTGCCAGTCGATCCGTGATCTGGCCGGCACCGTGGAGCAGTTGTTCCACATCTCCTGTTCAGTGGAGTGCGATAGTAATCTGGTGGTAAGCAACCCGAGTGCTTCGACGCATCTGTTTCGACTCGCCCAGGAGGCGATCAACAACGCGGTGAAGCATGGCAAGGCACATCGGGTGAGCATCCTGCTGGGGACTACGAGCGGCGATAAGGCTATCCTGCGAATCATTGATGACGGTGTTGGGTTCCCGCCTGAAGGAGCGCGCCGAAACGGGCTGGGATTGCGCATTATGACCTATCGGGCCCAGAAGGTTGGCGGAGTGCTTGAGATTCAACCCGGTCAACACGGGGGCACTGTGGTTAGTTGCACCTTTAATCCCCTTTCTGATGAAAACTGACTCAAAACAAAACAAACTCAAAGTAGTCGAAACGCCCGTGAAACCGGTTGACGATCCGCCGGTGAACCGGAAGCCCAAGATCAAGGTTTTGCTGGTGGATGATCATCCGATTCTCCGGGCGGGTCTTGGTCGTCTGATCAACCAGGAAGCGGACATGATGATTTGCGGTGAGGCTGAGGACGGGCCGACTGCGTTCGATCTGGTTGGGACACTCAATCCCGACATTGCGGTGATTGATATATCGCTGAAGGGCAGCAACGGCATTGAGCTCGTCAAGAACCTGAAGGCGCGTTACCCCGAACTGCCGACGATGGTGCTATCCATGCACGATGAGTCGCTCTACGCCGAGCGGGCGTTGCGTGCAGGCAGCCTGGGTTACATCATGAAAGAGGAAGCCATCGGGCAGGTGCTCGTGGCGATTCGCAAGGTGCTCCAGGGCGAAATCTTCCTCAGCGAAAAGATGAAGGGAAAGATGCTCCAGCAGATGGCCAGTGGCAGGGGTAAAGTGGTCAGTTCGCCCATTGAACAGTTGACGGATCGTGAATTGGAAGTGTTCCGTTTGATCGGGGAAGGCTGCAGCACCAGGCAGATCGCTGGTCAACTTCATCTCAGCGTGCGAACAGTCGAGGCATATCGCGAGTATATCAAAAGCAAGTTGAGTTTGAAGAACGCCACAGAACTCGTGCAGCACGCGTTTCATTGGGTGCATCACGAGGCGGCGGCTTGAGGTTTTGCCGGCGGGAGAAATCGCCGGTTGGTTGGTAGCATAAGTAAGACGGGGACGGTGGCGACGCCGTCCCTGTTCTTATTGTGAGAGGGAGGTTGTCTGATGCTTGGTTTCGATGGGGACACGACAACGTGCTTGAACTTTCCGGGGCGGGCGGTGTTCTATCGCTGCATGAACTTTACCTTCCCTGACGCGATTCTTCGCCGCTCCCTCTCCTTGATTTTGCTGTCCGCTTGCATCTGCGCGGGGTTGACGGAGCCTGCGAGCGGGCGGGAGTATCTCGTTTATTACGGCACTTACACCGGCGCCAAAAGTAAAGGAATCTACGTATCCCGATTCGATGCCGACACCGGGAAGCTCGCTGCGGCTCAACTGGCGGCTGAGATTCCCAGCCCGAGTTTTTTGGCCGTCCATCCCGGAAATCGATTCCTCTACGCGGTAAATGAGGTCAGCAAGTATGACGGCAAAGCTGCGGGATCGGTCAGCGCATTTTCGATCGATGCGACGTCGGGCAAACTGGCCTTGCTGAATACGCAGTCATCCGGAGGGCCGGGGCCGTGCCACCTGGTGGTGGATAAGGCGGGTCGCCACGTGCTGGTGGCAAACTACGGCGGCGGCAGCGTGGGAGTGTTGCCGATCACGAAGAGCGGTTCACTGGAAGCGGCGAGCGCGTTCGTGCAGCACGCCGGTTCCAGCGTGAACAAGTCGCGTCAGGAAGCGCCTCACGCGCACGGCATCTATCTCGACGGACGGAACCGCTTTGTATTCGTGCCCGATTTGGGGCTCGATCAAGTTTTGATTTATCGATTCGACACCAGGAAGGGAACGTTGACTCCAAACGTCCCGCCGTTTGGTGCCCTGCCGGACGGCTCTGGCCCGAGACATTTTGCTCTGCATCCGGGTGGTGAGTTTGCCTACGTCATCAACGAGATGGTCTGTACAGTCACCGCTTTTCGTTGCGACTCGAAGACCGGCGCGCTCACTCCGGCGGAAACGCTCTCGACGCTGCCGCCGGGCGAAACGGTCAAGGGCGGCTACAGCACCGCAGAACTGTTTGTTCATCCTTCAGGCAAGTTTCTCTATGGCTCCAATCGTGGCCACGATACGATTGTGGTTTACTCGATAGATAAGAAGTCCGGCAAGCTGTCGTATGTCGAAAATGTCCCGACTAAAGGGAAGGTTCCCCGGAGCTTCGGCATCGATCCCTCAGGTCGGTGGCTTCTCGCGGCGAACCAAAGTTCTGACACTGTCGCTGTGTTTCAGATTGATCCGGCAACGGGGCGATTGTCCGCCACCGGCCAGTCCGTTGAAGTTGGTGCTCCGGTATCGGTCTCGTTTGTTCCCGTGAAGTGACCTGCAGGGAGTTTTCCTGTCTGGTGCGGCGGGATTTGAAACAGTCAACGCTCTGAAAAACTGTAACGACACCTCACCGAATGACGTGGGACCGGTTTTGTTCTTCTACTCGAATCGATGGGTGAGTCGCCGTGAAGGATGCAGCGAGACGAAAGGAATCGTGCGACTCCGTTGTCCGATGCAGCAAACCTCCTCCGACCTTTGGCCGGAAGTGATGTCCTCCCGTTTTGAATGATCCGGACACTCCGGGAGGCTGCAAGTCCGACAGGCAGGGTACGCGGCGATGCCATCGGAGCGGATCCAGAACTGCACCGTTTCTGCGCCGCTCGCAGTTTTGTAACCGGTGCAGTTTTCGATTCACTCCGCGCGACACGCGAGCTCGACGGAGGCTCGTTCGACTGTTCACTCAACGCAATCATGACGCAGAAACGAGGCAGAAATGGTGCAATTCTCATGGAGAAAAACCATCAGGGATCACGGGATGCGGGGAGGCGCGATGTCCAACGGGCCCGGGGAGTTGAGCTCGGGATCGAGGCGGACCTTGCGAATCTCCGCGCGCAGGAGCGAGGAAAGGCGAAACAAATCCTCGGTGTCCACGAACTTCAACTTTCGCTCGGCGACCTCTTCCTCGATGCGCTGGAGCTGCTGGCCCAGCCGGGTGAGCTCGGACTCGTGCGAGGCGAGAACCTTTTCCTGAAGCGCCTCGACTTCGAGGGCGCGCATGGTGCGAAGCTCGGCGTAGGACTGCTGGTTCCAATCGACGAGCGTGCGCGGACTCACATTGATCTGGGCGGCGATGCGCGCGAGGCTCCAGCCCTTGGCGCGAAGCGTGATGAACTGAGTTTTGGTGTCGTTGCTATGCATGCGGTTTAGCGGGTTGTTTCTGTTAAGTTTTAGCGGCATCGGCCTCGTGCTCCGGGGAGCGGGGTGAGGTTGCCGCGCGGTGCGAGTTATAGCACGGATGATTGAGGGAAACGGCGGGGCTGGTGGCGGGACTTGTCGTTTTCACGCAAGTCCGTACGCCCTGGACGCACCAGTGCGAAAAAATTTGGTTAAAATAATTCTGGACAGAGTTTCAGCGGGAACAGTGAGGTGGGAATGACTGAGGGGAACGGTGTGGCGGCCAGTTTTCCTCTTTCCGTGAACTTTGGTTCGGAGCGCCGAGCATTGCTCGGCACGAACTGGCGGAATCTCCCAAGCTGAGAGATGCTCGGGATCCGGTTCATGGCCACGACCCCCGTCCTTGCACCGGGGAATTCTCCTCACGTCTGCGACTGCAGCCAGATAGCGTTTCATGCAGGGTGTGAGATCTCAACGCGTCTGGGGGGCGGAGTAGTTGCGTCCGAATGTCAGTAAATCCCCTATCGTGATGACCGTCCTTTTCCCTGTGCTAACCGGTGTAAGGGCAACGATAGTTTCCATATCGCTCATGAGGTTTACTGATCCAGCGCAAATCGCGCGTTATGCCTGGGTCACGAAAAGCAAAATCCTTTGTCAAAGCCATCGCAGTGATGGTGGTCGGCGGGCTCTTGGTGAAGTGGGCCCTCGATGCCCGGAAGCTTAGCTTTCCCGTCGCGGCCCGATCCGATGAAGCAACGGGCGAGTTTGGCGGCGACCTGGAATTCCTGCGCCAGCATCAGGTCGGTCCGCAGTTGGAGGGGGAGAGTAATTACTTCATCGACCTGTGGAATCCCGGCAGCTTGACAGCTCTGGCGCGAGTCAACGGCTTGACGAACAATCACGCCCTGTTTGTTGATTCGCATGGGCGGGCTGGATTCTCATGGCACGGCGGCAGGTACGGCATGTATCCGCACCAAACTCTTTTAGAGCCCGGGCAGCTCGCGCCGGCGTTTTCGGCGAAAGACCTGGCAACCGTTCTCGGGCCTGACAGCGCGGCGGGAATCCACAACATCGTTCTCGCTGGCTGCAACGAGGAGGGGCGCATCCGTTCGCAGGAGTTTCGCCGTTACTTCAGCAACGCGACCAACATCACCTACATGATGCCCGGCAAGCTGGCTTTCAAGCCAATGTTCTTTCAGGCGATCACAGTGCCGTCGTCTGAGATTCGGCAGCTTCATGGTAAGATCCGGACAATTTCTTCGACCCGGACGGAGTCCACCATCTCAACGGTGGCATCGGCGGGAACCGAGCCGCTGGGGATATATGTCGCCGACCTCTATCTGCCGGGGGCGAAGAAGCCGTATCGCACTCAGAAGGCGGGACGCGAGTTGCTGGAGCCGGGGAATGGGGCAGCGGCCCCATCGACCATGGCGTCCGCGTCGCTGGTGAAGACACGTTGAAGTTGGCGACTGCGTGCTTTGGGCGTCAGTTCAGTTGGATAGTGTCAGGGGAGTGGAGCCAGTTCCGCTAAGTTTATCGCAAGTCTTGGGGAAGCAATCTCGTTGACGGTCCCTGCACATGCTCCTAGGTTCCGTTCGATGAGTCACAGCCAATGGCTCGCCAGTGGTGAATATGTAATCCGGCAATCAACAGGAGAAATTTATGAGCGAAACGAATGCAACGGAACAGGACGTGACGATGGGCAAGTTGATCCAGGATTTCAAAGTCGTGGTAAATGATGCGGAGAGCCTTCTCAAAGCGAGCGCCGGTGAATTGGGAGACAAGGCGCGTGAAGCAAGAGCGCGTCTCGCTGCCAGCTTGGAAAGCGCCAAGGGCAGCTTTCACAAGGTCGAGGAAAAGGCCGTTGCCGGCGCCAAGGCGACGGACAAGGTCATTCGCGAGCATCCCTATCAATCCATCGGAATAGCCTTTGGCGTGGGCCTGCTCATCGGCGTGCTGGTCACCCGCAAGTAGGTTCACCATGTCTGAGAACACGCAAACACCTGAAGGCATCCTGGCCTCGGTGCGGCGAATGGCGGAGGCAGCGCTTCGCACGGTGCAAAACCGGGTGGAGCTGTTTGCCCTCGAGTTGCAGGAGGAGAAGTGCTGGCTGATCTCGACCCTCATGTGGGCCGCAGCCACGGTTTTCTTCGGCGGGCTCGCCATCATTTTTGTCGTGGGTACGGTCGTTTACCTTTCGCCTGAGAACGCGCGGCCCTGGGTGGTCGGTGGATTCGCCCTGCTCTTCGTCTATCTCGCCATCAACGCTGTCGTGGGTCTGCGTCGAACGATGCACAACAAGAAACCTCCGCTGGCCGATACGGTTGGCGAACTGAAAAAGGATATCGAGTGGATACAGTCCCGGGACTAGGTGAGCTTCAGGTCCGCAGGCGTGAACTGCTGCTGGAGAGCGAGCTGAACCGCCAGGTCTTGCGCTTGGAGCTCGAACAGATTGCCATTCGGGCCGGCCAGATTCAGCGCAGGTTCGGCTGGGCTCAAAGCGCGTGGAAGTGGGCTGCGCCGGTTGCCGGCGTTCTTCTGGCGCGGAACTTCAAGAAGACGGGCCACGCGTTTGCCAAGGGCTCGTTCCTGATCACCGCCGTTCAGACCGGCTGGAAGATTTGGCGGTCCTTTCGGAGCAACCGGGCGGAGTCGGATTCTGGAAACTGAGTTTTCTTCCGGGAGAACTTGAGACGAGGAAGTTTCTGACGTTAGAGTAATTGGAAACACTTTGCTCATGGGACAAATCAAATTCGGAACGGACGGCTGGCGTGCGGTCATCGCGGAGGATTTCACTTTTGCCAATGTTGCGCGCGTAGCGCAGGCGACGGCGGACTATTGGGCGGGCAATCCAGTCGCAGGCACGCAAAAGAAGGTGGTGGTGGGTTACGACCGGCGTTTTCTTTCCGACCAGTTCGCCCGGCGCACGGCGGAGGTTTTCCTAGGGAGTGGCTTTGAGGTTCTGTTGACCGATCGTCCCACGCCCACGCCTTCGGTTTCCTACGCGGTGAAGGAGCAGAAGGCGGTGGGCGGCGTGATGATTACGGCCAGCCATAATCCGGCGGCGTTTAACGGATTCAAACTCAAGGCGCACTTCGGCGGCTCCGCTGAACCCTCCATGTGTCAGGGGATCGAGGCGTTGCTGGATAGGAACCCGGTCGTCACTCGACCGCTCGGGAAGGGAACCGCATCGCGCATCGCCGATATCCGGCCCGCGCATTACGCGGCCATCAAGAAGCTCGTTGATTTCAAACTCATTGCCCGCTCGAAACTCCGCTTCGCGCACGATGCTCTCTTCGGCGTCGG
>CAMCCU010000287.1 GCA_945872975.1 Pedosphaera parvula Ellin514 | reverse complement strand
CGGCGTCGGGCATCCAGCAGGGCGCGGCGGCGCTTGAAGATGAAGAGCGCAAGGCTGACGAAGGTCAGCGCAGCCACGCCCAGCCCGGCGAGCAGCCAGCGGTTGATCTGCAAGGTTTCCTCGGCGGCGCGCTGGGCTTGCGTGGCTTCGGCTTCCACGCGGCTATGCTCGATCTCGGCGGTCGCTTGAATGCGTTGCGCAGCCGTCCGGCTCTGGAGCTCGTCGAGCGCAAGCTTGGTTTTCGCGGTGATGACTTCGCCTTGCTGGACGATGCGCTGGCCGGCTTCGTAGCGATCAGCGGCGTTGATGGATTCGAGGCGGCGCGCGCGGGTTTGCCAGGTGAGTTCTGCGTCGAAGAAACAGTTCGCACGGAGGAATCCGGCAACATGACGGGCTTCCTGTCGCTCGCCGGCGTTGGTGGTTTGCTGGGCGTCCTGCTGGAGTTTTCCGAGAGTGACGAGGTTGGTGCGTGGAAAGTTCCGGCCTTGCGTGTCCACGAGAGCCAGCGTCAGCGGAGCATTGGTCTGGCTGAGAGCGACGAGGCGGACGGAGGCAGCGGTGAGGCGTTCACCAGCAGGGAGCGCATCTGGGCGGATGAAGCTGTTCGTGAATCGGCGGAGCCGCGCGAGGTGGCGTTCCAGCGCAATGTCCCCGTCATCACCCAGCGCCCAGAGCTCGGCGAGCTGCGCGGTGAGCGGGAAGTCCGGATTCTGCTCGCGATATGCTTTCAGAAATTCGTTGTAGTGTTGCTGGCCGAACTCCGCGTTGAGCAGCGGAAGGGGGTGGCTGAAGAGACGTTCAAGCCCGGCGGTAAAGCGGGCCTGGGCGTTCGTGAATGCGGACCGGAGATCGGTTTCAGATTGTTGCGCGGCGGCGGGCAGGAATCGGAAGACAGGATTCACGTCCTGGGCTTCGGCTTTGCGAAGTCCCTCGGTCCGGGCGGGATCAAAGACAACCAGCGGCACGGGCGTGACGATGTCGGCCTCGGCCTGATCGCCCACGCGATACTCGAGCAAAGCGGGAAGTTCAGCGGCGAAACTGGATGCGACCATCAGCGTGGTCGCCAATCCGATCTGCCACCGGTGCCAGATTTTAAGAGCTGGAGTGAGAGTCTTAATCGTGCCGACGGTGAACGAAGCCCATCCGGACAGGCAAGCCAGAATCTCTGGGTATTGGTTCCAGAACCCACCACGGCACCTGCCCGGCTCAGAACAAATTCGCCAGCCGGAGCAGGACGTTGGCTGATTCCTGGAGCCACCAGCCCATGGTGGTCAGCACTGTGACTCGCGCGGTCAACAACGGCAGCCCAACCAGCAGGACGCCAATGTTGCCGAGGAAGATGATTACTCCGGAGAACAAGTAGCCCTGGCTGGTGATATCCGACTGTTGCGTTTGCAGGATGTGCCAGGTGAGCGTGATGTGAAACGCGTAGGCTGCTCCGACCAGAAGGTGGAACACCGGCATGTAGCGCGACCAACCGAACAACACATGGCCAAGGGCGAACAGCGCGACGAGCAAGACGACGTAGAGCGGAAAGAAATAGGGTGCCAGGACGATGAGGAAGTTACTCTTGGAGATGACCACGTGGCCGCCATTGGCGGAGGCTTTGAACTTGCGAACTCTGCCGCCGAACAGCCAGGTCCAAAGCACGTGGGTAAGTTCGTGGCCGAAGACGTAGATCAGCATCGGCTTGGGCAGCAGCAGGAAGACGACGAGCCAGCAGGCCGCGCCGCCGATGAACGCGACCCAGAAGGTTTCTGCGCCACCCGTCAACCGCAGCACCTTGATCAAGGCGCTGATCGCTCCGGCGCACAGCGGCAGCAGCAACACGGCGATAAGAGTCTTGATCCAGTTCGGCACGGACGCGTTTGTACCAGAGGAGGATTCAGACGGGAGGAAAATCCGCGTTACCGGTCGGCAGAGTCTCTGCTTAGTCGTGCATTGTGTATTTGGATTACTACGGATTAACCGAGCCGCCATTCAGCATCACGCCGAATCCGCGGTTCCTTTACTATGGCGGGAAGCATCGTGAGGCCCTGAATCACATGCTTTATGGCATCCGCGAGCGAAAGGGATTCGTGCAGATCACGGGAGAGGTGGGCGCGGGCAAAAGCACACTTTGCCGGGCGTTGCTCGGTCAACTGGGCAACAATTACTCCACGGCGCTGATCCTGAATCCCATCCTCGACGCGGATCAATTGATGCGCGCCATCGCGTTGGAGTTCGGGCTGGATGTCCGTGAACTGGATCGCCTGGAGACGTTGGAGCAGATCAATTTGTTTCTCCTGCGCCAGGTCGAGGAGGATCGCGAGACGGTGCTGATCATCGATGAAGCCCAGAATCTGACCAATGAACTCCTCGAACAGGTCCGGCTACTGTCCAATTTGGAGACAGATGACCGCAAGCTTCTCCAGATTGTGCTCATGGGACAGCCCGAGTTGCGCGACCGGTTGAATGATCCTTCACTGCGGCAGCTTCGTCAGCGAATCACCGTCCGCTATCATCTTAGCCCCTTAAAACGGGCTGAATTAGGGCAATACGTCCAGCACCGGCTGAGTATCTCCGGAGGGAATGGCTCTCCGCAGTTCACCTTCGGCGCGCTCTGGCGGGTTTTTTGCTATTCCCAGGGAATACCACGGCTGGTGAACGCCGTGTGTGACAAATGCCTGCTTGCGGGCTTCGTCGAGCAGCGGGGTCAAATCGACTACCGGCTGGTGGGACGGGCCATTCGCGAGCTGGAAGGAACCATCGATATATGAGCCTGATCAACGACGCATTGAAGCGTGCAACGCAAGCGCAACCCTCCGCAACGTCGGCGTCTGCGCGCGAACCTGAAAAGGAAATGGAGCCGGCGCCGCCGCATCGCGCCGTTGGAATCCCCGGCTATTTCACGCCCGTTTTGCTTTTCATTGCTTGCGGTGCCTGCTGGTTTCTGGCGAAGGGCTGGGACGGGAGCCGTCAGAACGATCTTGCCCGCCTCATCACACCGGAACCAATCGTCGCGCAAGCCCGCGAGATTCAGGAAGACCTTCCACCGGCTGAAGGCGCGGAACTTCCCATCCCGGCGAACCGCCAGTTTGCGCTGAATGACGCGCCGACTCCGAGTGAGATCGCGCCGCAGCAGCCGCAGCCGATCCAGGTGGCGGAAGCAGCTCGCGTCAAGGATCCCTCCGTGCTCACCGTTTCAGCCCGTGAACTTCCGCCTGCCACACGCTTCAAGCTTCAAGGAATCTTCTATCGGCCCTCCAGCCCCTCTGCTGTCATCAACGCGAAGACTGTTTTTGTCGGTGACACTGTCGCCGATGCGAAAGTGAAGGCGATTGATCAGTCTAGCGTGACCCTTGATCTCGGCACCGAGACCAAGGTATTGACGTTGCGATAAGGCGCGAGTAAATCCATTCCGCGCTGCGGTCCGGTTTGGCAAGGCCACTCCACGCCAAGCCCGGTGATGAACCATCTCTCCTCCAAATTCGCTTCCTCCCCTGCTCTTGCCCGGGTCGTCCCGTTTGGGATCTTCCTGCTGCTCACCTTTCTTCAAGGCCAGTTTGGAGAGGCGGGACGCTACTGGGGATATTTCGGAAAAAGCCTCATTGGTGCCGCCCTGATCTGGATCGCGTGGCCGTTCGTTTCCGAAATGCGCTGGAAATTCAGCGGCGCGGCGGTCGTTGTCGGAATCGGCGTCTTTGCCATGTGGGTTGGTCTCGATCCCTTCGTGCTCAAGCAACAGGAACTCTGGATCAAGCTCGGCCTCAGCAAGCCACCTGAACATCCGCCGCTACCGTGGAATCCCTTCGCGCAATTCGGTGAGAGCAGCGGGCTGGGCTGGTTCTTTGTGTGCGCTCGGATCCTCGGTTCTTCCCTCGTCGTGCCGCCCTTGGAAGAAGTCTTCTATCGTTCCTTCATGTATCGATGGATCGCGAAACCCGATTTCCAGGCGGTCGGCCTCGGGGAATTTTTCATCAAACCATTCCTGCTGACGGCGCTTTTTTTTGGGTTCGCCCACAACGAATGGCTTGCTGGCATCCTGTGCGCGGCGGCTTACCAAGGGCTGGTCTGCTGGAAGAAAAACCTCGGCGAGGCGATGACCGCTCATGCGATCACGAACTTCCTGCTCGGCATCTACATCGTCGCCCGTGGCCAATGGCAGTTCTGGTGAACTGAAACGGGAACCGTGAGCTGCAACCTTATGGCGTCACGGCCAGACGCTCCTCATTGACCTCACGCTTCATCAGCACGCCCTGCTGCTTGTAGGGCTTGAGCATGAAGTGCGTGGCGGTGGAGATGACGCCCTGGACCGTGGCCAGCTTCTCGGAGACGAAGCTCGCCACTTCGCGGAGGTTCGCCCCTTTCACGACCACCATCAAATCGTAGCCGCCGGACATCAGGTAACAGCTTTCCACCTCGCCGTACTTCGCGATGCGCTCGGCCAGCCGATCAAAGCCGCCGCCGCGTTCGGGAGTGATCTTCACCTCGATGACCGCGCGAACGATCTCCCGGTTGAGCTTCTCTTCGTTCAGCACAGTGCGATAGCCAAGAATGACCTCCGACGCCTCGTAAGCTTTGATCTTGGAAACCACTTCGCTCTCGGTGGTGTTCAGCATCGCGGCCAGCTGGGCTGGCTTCAGGGCGGCGTTTTCGTGGAGCAACTTCAGCAATGGATCCATGCCCGCGAGGTTAAGCAGGATCAGATGTTCGCGCCAAGCAACTAGTTTGCGACGGCGGCGGACGCTCGAGTTTTGTGCCGCACACGAAAAGAAATGGTTGCGCGATGGCCGTGCATCCAGCCCAAACTCAGGCGTGTCATCGCCATACGCCTACAAGATTGTCCAGCTCCGCAACGGATCCCACAGCGTGCATTCTGTGGAGCACGGCGAAACCATGCACCCCGGCCTGGGCCCGGCCGAGGAGGCGCTGGAGCTCTACGTTCGACAGCCCCGGCTGGTGGAACGCCAGCGGGAACTCGATGGTGAATTCGTGATCTGGGATGTCGGCCTCGGCGCGGCGGCGAACGCCTTGACCGTGCTTCGAGCGAGTCGCGACGTTTCGAACCGGCTCCGCCTGGTCAGCTTCGAACACACGTTGGAGCCGCTTCGATTCGCTCTCGCATCAAGCCAGGCTCTTGGTTACTTCGACGGCTACGAACTGGTGGTGGAACGCTTGCTCGCTGAGGGACGGGTGGAGTTCCAGAATGGTCGTCAGGCTGTTACATGGGAACTCCATGTCGGCGATTTTCCGGCGCTGTTGCGAAGTGCCGTCGCGCAACAGCTTGCCCGGCCGCACGCGATTATCTTCGACCCTTGGTCTCCCGCAAAAAATCCCGCGATGTGGTGCGCTCCGGTGTTTGCCGGCCTGTTTCAATTACTGGACCCGTCCCGTCCCTGCGTCATGCCGACTTATTCCCGAAGCACGATGTTGAGAGTTGCCCTGCTCCTGGCTGGCTTCTATGTCGGCTCCGGTCAGGCGACTGGAAGGAAGGAAGAGACCACGATTGCTGCGAATTTATTGGAGCTGGTCCCGTCACCACTCGGACTGGATTGGCTGGCGCGCGCACAACGGTCTGGCAGTGCGGAGCCGCTCTGGGAGCCGGTTTACCGTCAGGCGACGCTGAAGCCCGAGACTTTAGAACGGATGCGCCAGCATCCTCAGTTCAACGGAGCGGCAGTTTGTAGCGTACAAGAAAAGAACAAGCCCGCGACCACTCAGCCGCGGGCTTGTTGACGATGTGCAGCTAGGCCACGTCGGGCCGAAAGTTTGTTACTTGATCAGCTTGCCGATGATGTTTTCGCGCAAGACCCGGCCGTAGAACCTGCTGTCTTCGCTGTTCTCGCGGTTGTCGCCGAGCATGTAATACTGATCTTTGCCGAGTTGGATCCATTTCTCTTTCAAGTCCGCAGTGTCCGTTCGCGTGTCTTTAGCCAGATACGGCTCATCAAGTCGGCGACCGTTGATGTAGAGCATGCCGTTCTTGAGATTAATCCAATCAAACGGCTGGGCGACAATACGTTTCACCGCGAAGTCGGTGTGACCCGGATCCTTGATCACCACGATGTCGCCACGCTTGGGGGACATGAGGAAATACTGCCAGCGATTGAGGTAGTAATGCTCACCGTCCCTCAACGATGGCATCATGCTGCGGCCTTGAATCACGACCGCCGTGACGACGAACCGGCTCGCCAGGAAGTAAGCGGGAATCGAAAGCAGAGCCATGAGCAGGAGCGTGGTGCCGTGGCGTTGGAACCAGGAAGGCCGCTTGGTGGCGACCGAAGCTTCTGAGGGCTTCGGTGCCACGGGAGCCGGCGCAGCCTCAGACGTCTCGAGCACGCTGGGCTTCTCGTCCCGCATTCTGAAAGAGGGCATTGCTGCCCCCTCCCAGAGCGGTTGGCGTTGTGTTTGGGTTGGCGAAGAATCCGTCATAAAATCTTTGTTCGTTTCGATGGTGTAAGGTTACTCCCCCCGCGCCTCATAACAATTGGAGCAAGTACCTCGCGATGGATAGGAACCACTACCCAGACCCGATCGGGGAATCACCTAGGCTGAGGGCGGGAAGCTAAACGAGAGCAGGTGCCCCACATGGCGAACGCTTGTCTGGAATGATTACGGAAACCTGCTCCACCTCGGAAAATGAACCGACCATCAACCACTGTTAATCAGGCGGCAGGAACTCACGCCATGGACACAGCTAAATCGCCCTCGGGACGGACACCACATCAAGACTGGATCAGCTTCTCCTGCAATTCAGCATCCCCATCTGCGATCCGAAACACCAATCATCGACTCCACCGGGCGGGAAGATCCTTCTTCGTGGCGACGAGAATCTCGCGAATCGCCTGGCGCGACTCAGGGGAAATCTTTTCGTAAGCACCGCTGCTGTCCTCCCCGTCAAGGATCTCGAACAACCGCTCATAGATTCGCTCCTTGAGCTTGGCCGGGAGCTGCTCGAACGCATCCGAATAGATCAGGTAACTGCACGGATACTTGAAGAGCCGGGTTTCCAAATCGAAGTCGCGGAGTGACCGCCCTTTCGCATCGCGCGGACCCTGCTTGGCGAAGCGTTCGGCAAACCCCGACGAGCCGCGAATGGGCGAAGTCATCGG
>CAMCCU010000286.1 GCA_945872975.1 Pedosphaera parvula Ellin514 | reverse complement strand
ATCGTCCGTCGCTGGAATGTTGAACTTCGCGTCGAGTGACGGCGTCGCGGCAGGAGCCTGTGCGTGAATGGAGAGAGGGAGGGTAACGCACAGCAAGGCAAGGTGAATGATCAGTTTCATGGTGAAGTGCGGCAATGTTGTCGTCACCCCTACCCAGAGGCAAGCCGAGATCTGCGCCGAGCTGTATCTGTATTTGGAAGTATCGGTTGCTTTTCAGTTCTAAGCCGCCCGCCCTCTTCGGCGACGGCGAGCCAGCTGGCGCCTCCACCGGGAATGGTCAAGGCCCGGCGACCTAGGAACGGATTTTCAGCCGCGACAACTGAAGAGGTGAGCAGCGTTGCGGCACCGGCGATGAGCGCGACACGCTTTGCGAAGGAAGTGAATGTGCATGAGATCGTCTATCCGCCGGGTCCTTCAGGGCACCAAGCAAGATGTCGGCGGCCAGCGCCGCCACCCAGAATCGTAGCAGCGCGAGGTGACGAGGCTCATTTCAAGCCATCGCGAATGTCTTGCGGTCCCTCGTCCACAGTGTTTCATCCGCGATGCTTCGGCGATTGCTCAATCCAATGCAAAGCCGCACGCGAGAAACGCCAATTCTGGAGGAAATCCACCGCGACGAACTGCCACGCCAGCACGATGCTCCAGAATACGACCAGATAGCTGCCCTTGGAACATTTGTGCCGCAACCATCGTTGGGCCAGCCATGCGCCTGGCCAGCCGCCGGATAATTCCAGCAGGTGCAGATAAATCTCCGGCAGTCGCCAACGTCCCGTTTGTGCCCGACGTTTGTCTACAGTGTAGGCCCAATACGTCAGCGCGTTCAGCGCCAGCGCGCCACCGGCGAGAACGGTCAGACTCGCCCCGGTTTTGAATGCGGCAATTGCCGGTAATATCAACAAGCCGGTCAGCACCAGCAGATATACGGCGATGCTGGTGGAGCGTCCGTTGACCAGCAGAGCGTTCTGAGCGCACACCCGTCCCTTAAAATCCTGCCCGATGGAGAACTGAACAGTATCACCTGCCACCGGCGTCCGGTGACGTGCGGAAAAATCGCGCCGATGCAGGAAGATTCGCTCCGTTCCGATCTGGAGAAAGCCATACCCCTTCTGCTGGTCCCACTCGACCACCACCGCAATCAGGGTTGATGAAACTTTGATTGGCATCTTGCCAGCGCGCCTGGGGAATCAAGCGGACGTGAATATAGAGAGATGCCGCAGCGTGGCCGTCCTGCCTTCAGAATCACCTTCACTCCGCGTGATAGCCGCGCCAGATCCACACCAGCGTGTCGGCCAGGGTTTCCTCGAACACGCGCTTGTCGCAATGCCCCGTCGCCTTGCTGAACACGTAGCGATGATGATATCCCTTCGCCTTCAGCGCCGCCGCCGTGCGCTCGCCGGCCATCACCCAGTTGTGATACGTCTCCTCGCGATCCTTCGCGCGCAGATCATTCTCCGAGACGTGCGTGAAGATCCGTAGCGGCTTCTTCTCGCTCTTCTCGAAGAGCTTCATGCTCGAATGATATTCCCACGCGCCCAGCGGGAACTTCGCCTCCTCCGGCGCGTCGTCATCCTGCTGATCCACGAACGTGCCGGAATACGCGATGACGCGACGGAACAGGTCCGGCCGGAACCAGCCCATGCTCAACGCCGCCGCGCCGCCCGAGCTGCAACCGATCACCGCGCGTCCCCACGGATTCGCCGTGAAAGCGAGCTTCGGATACGCGGCCTTGATGTCCGCGTTGGCCAGCACTGCCGGGAACACCTCGTCATTGATGAACCGCGCGAGCCGGTCGGACATCGTGTCGTATTCGAGGCCGCGCTGGCTATTCTTCCCGTCGTTGCCGCCGTTCTCCACGGCGATGGCAATGAACGCCGGCAGCATACGATTCTTTGAAATTGTGAGATTATCCAGCGCATGACGGACGAGGTTCATCTGGCCGGGGCCGTCGTGAATGACGAGGAGTGGCGCAGGCGTGCCGTCTTTGTAAGCGGCGGGCACATACACCTGAATCTTCCGCTCCGTGCGCACTTTTTTCTTCTCCGGTTCCAGCGTCGTGTCATCGCCGCGAAAGATTTTGCTGTCCGCCAGCCGCATCGTGAACTCGAAGAACTTCCCCTTGGGATTGCCCTGCTCGGTCAGGTCTGAATGGAGTTTGTATTCCGGCCCGACCGTGAAATTCCCATCGCCATCAGCGCCGGGATTCTCCGTGTAAGACTCTGCCGCGTTGGTGAGTTGAACAAGAAGCCCGACGAGGCCAATGAGACAAAAGGAAGATGCGGCTCGAAATCCGCGCGTGGTATTCATGGCCGGAACGCTACGCACCGGAAATCCCGGAATCAACGCACGAATTCCATTCCGGCCGCAGCGCCGAGTTGACGAGGCTTTGATCAAACGCCATTGAGCAGACTCAATTAGAGTCTCGTCACCTCGGCTCCTCCGGGCGTTTGAAAACGGCTCGGCGGTTGGTTGCCATGATCGTCATCGCGCGAGGATGATTTGCAGATGGCACGGCGCGCTCCGATCAGGTATCGGAGTGGGAACTGTTCATTATGACAACACCATCCAAACGCAAAGTCGTTCCCGCAAAGAAGTCTTCACCAGTGGTCGCTCGCAAGCCAGGAGTGCGCGTGGTCGCCGCCCCTCTTCGCGGCGCGATCAGCCCGCTTCGCAAATCAAAGCCGGTTGCGAAAGTAAAAACGGCGACGGGTGGGCGGTTGTTGTTGTCCGGCCAGTCGCGCGCCGAGTTGCGGACGCTCGGCGTGGCTTTGGCGGCGGAAGCGGACCGGGACTTGTATTGCGTGGATCTCTCCCGCGTGGCGGGAAAATTCATCGGCGAGACGGAGAAGAATCTCGACCGCGTGTTCGCAGTGGCGGAGGCGACAGGGGCGGTGCTGTTCTTTGATGAGGCGGATGCGCTCTTCGGCAAACGTACGACGGTGAAGGACAGCCACGACCGTTACGCGAATCAGGAGGTGAGTTATCTGCTGGAGCGGATTGAGGCGTATCCCGGCCTGGTGGTCATCACGACGAACAACCGGAAGAACCTGGACGAGGCGTTCCTGCGCCGGTTGCGTTTCACGACTGTCGAGAAGGCTCCAGCGAAGCGGAAGTCGGCGTAAGGAAGTCGGAATCGGGTGTAAAAAACGAAAGGCCGGACAACAGGTCCGGCCTTTTCACACATACACACCTGAGAACTAGGCGTGCAACACTTCATCAAGGTATCCGAATCCGCGTCCCCAACCAGTCACCAGAACTGGGGACGTGAAGGCTGCGACGGAAATCCCCCTCCATCGCGCCATCGCGCCGTGTCATTCACGCGAACGCGCGAACTCGGATTGCCACTCGCGAATCCTTCGATCCATCCAGAACGCAGCAAACGGCACCAGCGACGCTAGGAAGACCAGGGCCGCCCGCGAAATGGGCCAGCGCGCACCCAGCATCGCCCTCAAGAGTGCCACGCAAAACACCACAAACAACGCGCCATGAATTGCGCCGACGATTTTCACGGCACCGGGCATGTTCGCTCCATACTTCAGCGGCATCGCAATCCCCAGCAGGACGACATACGACACACCTTCCGCCAGCGAAACCAACCGCAACAGTGAGACCGGGTTTTTCATGAGCCCTGAATAGAGTGGGGCGACGCCTGGAATTCAACTCTGAACCAGCCGCCCGGATGTCCTGAAAAAACTTGCGGTGCGGCTTTTGGGGAACAGACTTCGCCCGCAATGAATCCGTCGCGAGTTCAATTCGCCCGTCCGTTGAGTCCCTGAGAGAGACCCGCCATCCCAACCCATTACACTATGCCTTACACTGCATCGCAAATTGCCGAACAACTCCGGGGTGAAGTCCTCGGCGACGGCTCGGTGGAACTGACCGGTTTCGCGCCCGCCGATTGCGCGCGCCCGGGCGACCTGACCTTCGCCGAAAAGGAATCTTACTTCGCAGCCGCCGAGCAAAGTCAGGCCGCCGCCATCATCGTGGGTGGCGATTTTGGTGCGTCGAACAAGGTTCTTATCCGCGTGCCGAACGCCCGCATTGCCGTGGCCCGGGTGCTCCCGCTCTTCTTTCCGCCGGACGAGATGCCTCTCGGTGTTCATCCGAGCGCGAGCATCGCGGCGTCGGCGCAGATTGATCCCACGGCGTGCATCGGTCCGAACTGCGTGATTGGCGCGCGCGTCAAACTCGGCGCGCGCTCCGTGTTGCTGGGTGGCAATCATGTGGGCCGCGATTGCCAGATCGGCGATGACGTCTGCCTGCATCCCAACGTCGTTCTCTACGCGAAGACTCAGGTTGGGAACCGTGTCGTCATTCACGCCGGCACGGTCATCGGATCGGACGGTTACAGCTATGTTTTCGACGAGGGGCGGCATCGCAAGATGTTGCAGGTTGGCAACGTGGTCATTCACGACGACGTGGAGATCGGGGCGAACACCGCCATCGACCGCGCCGCGCTCGGCTCCACCGTCATCGGGCAAGGCACCAAGATCGACAACCTTGTGCATGTCGCGCATAACGTGGTCATCGGTCGGCACAATATCATCACGGGCCAGGTCGGTTTTGCCGGCAGCACGCGCACGGGAGATTACGTTGTGATCGCCGCGCAATCTGGTATCGCGGATCATTTGACCATCGGTAATCAGGTCACCATCGGAGGCAAGTCAGGCGTGATGCGGGACATCCCGGACGGAGCAAAAGTGCTCGGCATCCCCGCCGTGCCGGACAAGCAGGCGAAACGTCAGATGATCGCGCTGCAACAGTTGCCGGAATTGATCCGGCGCACGCGCGAGCTGGAGAAGGAAGTGGAGCAGCTCAAGGCGAAAGCATGCAGCTAAAGACTCCTTGTCGTAGCCGCTCGAGGGGCATTTTCGGGAAGCCGACTTCGCCTTCCCCACAGCCAGCCCCACCTGCCGCGGCGACGCAAGGATGGTGAGCACGTCGCCGCCGCCGCCGCCGCCGCTGAACAGCCGGAGCACGGTGGGATTCCGATCGTAGAACTTCATCCTGAGATTCGGCGCGACCTGCCTTTCGCTTGCGGGTCCTTCCAGTCCTCCTTTCGTTACCGCGAGGAAAAGACGCGTCCCTTGGCGCCTGAGTAGGCCCGGCGGGATTGAAAAAATCTGTCGCAATCGTTGGCGGCAGTTGGCAACAATTCGCCACTAAATTTTATGAGCTCAAAAGTTCCGGCCGATTTGAAATACGCGAAATCTCACGAATGGGTCCGCGTCAGTGGCGGCACCGCAGTCGTGGGGATCACCGACCACGCCCAGCACGAATTGACCGATGTCGTCTTCGTCGAGCTGCCGGCTGTCGGTCGGAAGGTCAAGGCCGCTGAAGCGTGCGCCGTCGTCGAGTCCGTGAAGACCGCCAGCGACATCTACTCGCCTGTCTCAGGTGAAATCATCGAGGTCAATCAGGCCGTCGTGGATAGTCCGGCGTTGGTGAACAACGATCCGAATGGCGCGGGCTGGTTCTACAAGATCAAGCTCGCTGCTCCGGCGGAAGCTGATGCGTTGCTGAGTCCGGCGGACTACGCCAGGCAGATTGGCCAGTAGTTGTTATCTGCCCAGGTTAGGAGCGGGGATCGCCGTAAAACAAGCGGCACATGACGCGCCGCTTCAAGCTTGAAGCTCTCGACTCAGCAATCCTTCTTCAGCTCGCCGGTGGACGGAGTCTGGAGAATGGATTCGAGTTTCTTCCGGAGTTCGCCCAGCTCTCTCGACTTGAAGGATTGCTTCGTTTTCTCCAGGACTTCAATCGTCTCCTTGAGCGCGCGATGCAGCGTCACTTGTTCGAGGAGTTCCCTTTGTCGGGGCTGAGTGGTGAGGGCTTCCGTAAAGCTCTTGAGATCGAGCAGCAGGGAAAGAATGTTGGACAAGGTGAGATTCAAGTAAGCCTCAGTCGTTGCGTTGGATCCGCCGACCGACGCCTTTTGCATCACTTCCTCTATCTGACGGAGATCCCGGGCCCATGTCTCAAGCTTCAGCCGGTTTGAACTTACGGCGCGAAAGGCGCGGTAGTTGGCGATTGCTTGTTCCGCAAGTGACAGGAGTTCGTTGGCATCGCAGGGCTTCACCAGATAGGCGACGACCTGCAGGCGGACCGAGCGCGCGGCGGATTGCACCGAGGGATGGCCGGTCAACAGAATGACCGGAAGAGCGGCGGCAATCTCCGGAAGCTTCTCGACCAGTTCGAGGCTGACGTTGCCCGGCATATTGATGTCCGAAATGAGCAGGTCGAACTGACTGTTTCTCAGCATTTCGACGGCGCTGCTGCCATCCTTCGCGCTCTCGCACTCGAAGCCCTGCCGCCGGAGAAACGCCTTGGTGGCGGTGCGAAACGCCTCGTCGTCATCCGCGATGAGTATCTTGCCCTTAGTCGTCCCTTGTTCGTTCATCAGGAATAGAATTTCTAGTTTTTGACGTGCTTCCAAATTCCTACCACCAAACTTTTCTTGCCGGAAGGTAGAAATTTTTAGTGCCCGCTGTCCGGGGATTCAGGAAAGTGACCCGATGCTATCGAAAGAAATCCTTCGTGCCGGCGGCGAGGTGTCGCGCCCCATTGAATTGCGTGCCGGACCGTTGACGCTGCTGTTCGAACCGGAGACCGCGTTCCTCCGCCACATCCGCTTGGGGGACCACGAGGTGTTGCGCGCGGTGTACGCCGCGATCCGGGATCACAATTGGTCCACCGTTCTCCCCAAGATCACGCTTCGCACCCGCGAGGTCGGCGCGGATTCGTTCCGCCTCCAGTTCGATGCCGTCTGCCAGCGCGGGTCGGTTGACTATCGATGGACCGGCACGGTGACGGGCGATGCCAGCGGCAGGATTCAATTCTCGTTCAGCGGCGAATCGCATTCGGACTTCCAGCGCAATCGCATCGGCATTTGCATCCTGCATCCCATCGCGGAGTGTTCCGGTAAAGCGGTCAGCGTCGGTCACACCGACGGCACCGCGGAACAAGGTGCGTTCCCGCGTGAAATTTCCCCGCATCAACCGTTCTTCGATCTCCGGTCGCTCAGCTACGAAGTGGTGAACACCGGCATCACCGCGACGATTGAAGTGCAGGGCGATGTCTTCGAGATGGAAGATCAGCGCAACTGGAGCGATGC
>CAMCCU010000285.1 GCA_945872975.1 Pedosphaera parvula Ellin514 | reverse complement strand
CGACGCGCCAGCCGTCGCTGTGAACCTTGAGGCTGAACCTCTGTTCAAAGACGCGTGCAAGATGCTCTTGGGCGATGGCATCGGCGGCGGCTGACGACAACACATCCTCTCACCACCCGAGGCGATGGAACTCGAAAATGGCCGGGCCGGTGCCGGCATCATCAATCTTCACGGTGAAATATCCCCCGTCTTTAAGGAGCTGGGAACCCGCGGGTGACGGACAGAGCAGCGGCTTGAACGGGGCCCAGTGCCGCGCCTGCCGCAGCGCCCGGCTCAACCTTCTCGGCGTGTGGCCCATGAACCGGATCTCAGGCATCCCGCTCAGATACCGGCTCAATCCGAAGACGAGATTCGTGTGCAGGTGCCCGATAATAGTCCGCTCCACCTGGCCAATCTTCGCGCGAATCTTCTCCTGCTGCCAAAGGAACGGCAACGCGCTCGGGTCGTGACAAAACAGCAGGACGCGCTGCTCCGGTCGCAATGATGCAAACGCTCCGCTGATTTCCGCGAGGTGCTCCGCTTGTAGTCGCCGCCACTCAGCACGCTCTTCCGGCAACGCCTCTGCTTCATAGACCGGCATCGCGGCAATGGTGGAGGTGACGCCAAGCAGCACAACTCGCCCAAGCTCGACCCGCCAGAACGGCTGGAGCTTTAGCCCGCCTTTCGCCCTCTCAAAGCTCGCGAGACGTAAGCCGCCACGTTCCGCCGACATCATCATCTTTCCGATTTCGTGATCGCCGAGGACTGAATGAAATCGATCTCCAAAAGCCCGCCTCAACTTACTGAGACATTCATCGGCACTTTCGAAGGATGCCGGGTCAGAAACGCCGATGCCGATGCTGTCACACGAGTAATCGCCGTTCGCCACGACTAGGTCGGCGTCAGCATTCGCTTCGATGAACCGATCCAGCAGAAGATTGTGGGCAAACGGATCGCGCTGCCAGATCCAGTGGCGAAACTGCCGCGTCAGAAACCGCCGCAGCGGACTACGAATGCCAGCGTAGGGATAATCCCGGCGCTCTTGCTCCGCCGCTTCGGCGTAGTGGATGTCACTGACGATGGCGAGACGAATCATGATGCCATGGTGAGATTCTCTTTTCGTCAACTCGTCCGCAGCACCTTCGCTTGAGCGCGGACAGGCGGCTCAACTCCACCGTCAGTTTGAACCGCAGCAACAGCGTGCCGAGCGCGCCATCACCGAGGACGAGGCCATTGCGGAGCAGATCTAGAAGTGCGGCCATACGGCGTCAATTCGTGAGGACGCAGTTAGCCGTTGGGGGGAAACGTTGGCAACGTTCAAGTGGCAGAAACAGTGTCCGAATTGACGAAGATTTCGAGCGGATGACGCGCTTCGGAAAACCCGCCATGATCCTTCTACGCCGCCCTGCCCCGCTCAGGCTCAACCCGGCTACGATGCCGAGACGATCAGTGATGATCTCCGGGACCCGCCAGTTTCGGGGCTTGCTTCGCAGGCGCAGGAGCGTGGCCATGGTCGTCTCCGTGGGGCTCTGCGGCCGGCGGCACCTTCGGCGGAGCCTGCCGGACTTGTGTCGCGACTTTTTTGACCGGTGCAGCAGCGGGTTCCTGGGAGTCAGAATGTTTCTCAGTGGCAACTTGAGCTGCATGTCCTTCGTCCGACTTCGGCTTGAGCGATTGATCCGTCTCGGCCTGGGCGGCGAGCGCGACCAGGGAGTCCTCGGCCGGATGCTGGCCAAGCCAGGTCACTTTGCCGCTTTCCAAATCATAGACAGAACCAAGAATTGCCACCTTCCCTGCGGCGAGCTTTTCGCGAACGACGCTGCTTTGCTTGATAATGTCTTCAATAGCCTGCCAGACATTCGCCTGAATCGCCTTTGGCACCAGCTCATCTGCCTCCGTGATGCCGGCTTTTGCTTTCTCGACGGCCGGTTTGATCTTATCCGCCAGGGCATGGAGATGCCCGTGCAGCTCCGCTCCTTTGGCAACCGCTGTCACGGCCCCGCACTTGGTGTGGCCCATCACAATCAGCATCGGCGTGTTCAAATGCCCGACTCCGTATTCCACCGTCGCAAGCTCGCTCAATCCCGCAATGTTTCCTGCCACTCGAATCACAAACACATCTCCGACGCCGCGGTCAAAGATGAGCTCCACCGGATCACGACTGTCCGAGCAGGCGAGGATCGTGGCAAACGGCTCCTGTCCTTTGGCAACCTCCTTGCGCCGTTCGGAATCCTGGTTCGGATGCTGCGGCTTGCCCGTGGAAAACCGGGTGTTCCCCTCCTTGAGCAACATCAGGGAGGCGTCGCGCAACAATCGGGCGGAAGGATCGTTCTTCTCACCGGCCTGCACGGGAGCCGAGGGGTTGATGGCAAAGATCGTCGCGACGATGGCGACAACAACGATGTTTCTCGAAACGTTCATAGCGGATGACAGTGAGTCGGTAAATGACGGCACACTGGAGTCATCGGACGCGGCTGGCAGAATCTTGAAGGAACCGAGGCACAAAGGTTCACCGCAACAGTTGAGATGGGTAGTCGGGAACAGGGCGCGAAGTTCTGATGCTGACAGGCCGCAGCAGGCTTCAGTAAGTTACCGAACCAGAACGATGCGTATCAAAAACAATTCCACCGCCGAACCACGCCTGCCGGCCGCTCCGCGCTCGATTCAGAAGGGCAGCTCGCTCAGTGACCTCCTCGACCGCGAAGCCATCGAGTGTCTGGCACACAACATCTCGCTCGTGCATGCGGACTTCGACGTCGAATCGTTTCAGCGTACGGCGATGGAAGGGCTGAAGCCGCTCAGCATCCTCCAGCGCGGCCACCATCTAGCGCGAGTGCTGCGAGAGCATTTGCCGAAGCGCTACGAAGACGCCATCGACGTGCTCATCCGCTCGCTCCCTCCACCACTGTCTCGCACGGATGAGCAAGGGCTGGCGGTTTTCTTTTATCTCCCGCACGTAAGCTTCGTCGCGGCTTACGGGCTGGACGCGGACGTCAACGGCGGGCGCGATCCGTTCGAAACATCCATGCAGGCGCAATATGAGCTCACGCGTCGCTTCAGCGCGGAATTCTCAATGCGACCATTCCTCATCCGCTGGCCAGAGCGAACGCTGGCGCGGCTGATGGAGTGGACGCGCGATCCCGATCCCCATGTGCGAAGACTTTGCTCGGAAGGTTCACGGCCGCGACTTCCATGGGCGATGCGCATTCCCGGATTCATCAAGGATCCACGACCTGTGTTGCCGATTCTCGAAGCGCTTAAGGACGATTCAGACCTGTATGTGCGCCGCAGCGTGGCGAATCACGTCGGGGACATCGCGAAGGATCATCCCGAGCTGGCGTTTGAGATTTGTGAACGCTGGGTCGCCGGTGCGTCCGACGAGCGGAAATGGCTCATCCGCCACGCCGTCCGTCATCCAGCCAAGAAGGGCGTGAAAGCTGCGCTGCGTTTGCGAAAGCTCGCAGCGTGACGGCGGACTCTACTTCGCGCGGGTAATACGAACCTCGGGCTGGTAAACGACCCGCACCAATAAATCCCCACGTCCACCACGCGGCCTCGGCATTCCCTCGCCCGCGATGCGGAGCACTTCGCCCCGCGCCACACCGGGCAAAATTTGGACACGCAGGAAACACCCCGTCACCCCACGCACCGACTCCGATCCGCCTTGAGCAGCCCGTTGGTTACTGATGCGAAGGTCGCAGCGCAAATCCGCACCACGAATCTTGAACCGGAAATCCGGCCGCGCACGCACGCGTACCAGCACCTGGCTGCCGCTGAAGGTTCCCTCGCGACGAACACGGAACCGTGCGCCCGGAGCTGTCTCGGGCGGAATTTGCAGCGGGTAAACCTCCGGGCCATCAGGATTGCCGGGGTCGTTCACGCGAACCTCCAGCGTCGTGCCGCGAAAGAACTCATCGAGTCGCAGGTGAACATCCTGGGAGATGTTCTGCTGAGGTTTCCCGGCGCGCGGCGCGCGTTTCGCCTTGGCCTCAGCGGCCAATGACTCGTCGTAAATCCGGCGGCGATCCGGATCACTCAGGACTTCGTAGGCGGCGTTGATCTCCTGGGTTCGCGCGACCGCTTCAGCCGAGCCGGGATTAAGATCCGGGTGAAATCTCTTGGCGAAGATGCGGTAGGCATCGCGGATCTGGCCGGCGTTGCAACGGCGGCCAAGCCCGAGCGTAGCGTAGTAATCTGGTGACATGTTTCGCAACGCAACGAGGCTACGCAAACCCAGTGTGGAGCGCCAGAAAGTTGACATCAGCATGACGACATTTCGACGGGTGGAACCTGTCAGCCGAAAGTTAATGATGGGCTAACGCGCCGCATTCCTTCATTATCCGCAGATGTCATTTAGAGTGCTTGAGCTTGATGCGAAGATTTTGAAGGCCGTCCAAGAGGCGGGATACACTGAACCGACACCGATCCAGGCGGCGGCCATCCCTCCCATCCTCGCGGGCCACGACTTGATCGGCATCGCGCAGACCGGCACTGGCAAGACGGCGGCGTTCACGCTGCCGATTCTCACCAAGCTGGCCGCGATGCCCGCACAAGGGCCGCGCCGGACCCGCGTCCTGATCCTGGCTCCGACGCGCGAGCTGGTCGTACAAATCGACGAGAACATCCGGGCGTACGGAAAACATCTGCCGCTGACGGTCGCCACCGTATTCGGCGGCGTGGGCGAAACTCCGCAGATCCGCGCGCTGCGCGCCGGCACGGACATCATCGTCGCTTGCCCCGGTCGCCTGCTCGATTTGATGGACCGCCGCAACGCTGACTTCTCGGCCTTGCAATTCCTCGTGCTCGACGAAGCCGACCGCATGCTCGACATGGGCTTCCTCCCTTCCATCCGCCAGGTCGTCCGCGAGCTTCCGCAAAAGCGCCAGACGCTGCTGTTCTCCGCCACTCTCTCGAAGGAAATCGAGCGGCTCACGCATGACTTCCAACGTTCGCCGAAGACCATCCAGATCGGACGTCGCTCGAATCCCGCCGAGACGGTGACGCAGCTTGTTTACGAAGTGCCGAAGCATCTCAAGCCTGCCTTGCTCGCGCATCTGCTGCGCGATCCGCAGATGAACATGGTGCTCGTGTTCTCCCGCATGAAGCACGGCGCCGACCGCATCGCGCGACGGCTCGAACAGGACGGCGTCCGCACGGCGACGCTGCACTCGAACCGCTCGCAGAACCAACGGCTCACGGCGCTCAAGGATTTCAAGTCCGGCGCGGTGCGCGTGCTCGTGGCTACGGACATCGCGGCTCGCGGCATCGATGTGGACGGCATCTCGCATGTCGTGAACTTCGATTTCCCGATGCACGTCGAGGACTATGTCCATCGCATCGGACGCACCGGCCGCGCCCAGGCGATTGGCGACGCGATCAGCTTTGTCACGCCGGAGGATCAGGGCGACCTGCGCGCCGTCGAACGCTTCATCGGCCGCGGCATTGTGCGCAAGCGCGCGGAAGGCTTTAATTACTCTGCGGCGGCGCAACCCTCGACAGAGCCCGAACGTCCTCCGCGCCAGCAACGGCCGCCCCCGCGTGCGCGTGGCGGCTCGCAGCAAGGTCATTTCCGCCAAGGCTCAGGCGGCGGCGGTGGCGGTGGTAGCCAGCAGAGAAGCCAGGGTCAACCTTCCGGCCAGCAACGATCAGGTGGACGGTTTCCTCAGCGGTAAACGCTAGAGTGAGCGCTGCCCCTCACGTTTCAGTTCCTACTCGTAATCCTAATCTCCTCGGTCGGCCCAAAGACCGGGAGTTAGGAATGTGATTAGGAGTAAGAGCAGGATTACGATTAAGAGCGGGTCACTTTGCGCCTCGCTTTCCTGAACCGCTCCCGTTGTTTTCTGCGGCGGCCTCCGTTATGGTCCCAGCCGTTTCGATGAACAAAGTAATCAACATCGCCGCCTACAAATTCGTCACGCTCCCGGAGCTGCTGCCCTTGCGCGCACGGCTGCTGGCGCTGTGCCGCGAGTGGGAACTCAAGGGCACGATTCTACTCAGCGTCGAAGGCATCAACCTCTTCGTGGCGGGCGCGGCGGAGAAGATTGAACTGCTGCTGGCAGAGTTGCGCCGCCTGCCGGGCTTGGAGGATTTGGAGCCGAAGCGCAGCGAGACGCAGCATCAGCCCTTCACTCGAATGCTGGTGCGGCTGAAGAAGGAGATCATCGCGTTCGGCATCGACGGCATTGATCCGTCGGTCCGCACTTCACCCAAGCTGGCGGCGAAGGAACTCAAGCAGTGGCTCGACGAAGGCCGGCCCGTGACGCTGCTCGATACGCGCAACGATTACGAGGTGAAGCTCGGCACGTTCAAGAACGCGCGGCGTCTCGGCATCGGTCACTTCCGCGACTTTCCAACCGCCGTGCGTCAACTGCCGCCGGAGCTGAAGGAGCAGCCCATCGTGATGTTCTGCACGGGCGGCATCCGCTGCGAGAAGGCAGGGCCGTTCATGGAACGCGAAGGCTTCAAGAGCGTGCTTCAGCTCGAAGGCGGCATCCTAAAATATTTCGAAGACTGCGGCAGCGCGCACTACGACGGCGAATGCTTCGTCTTCGATCAGCGCGTGGGCGTGGACCCGAACTTGCGCGAGACGGATTCCACCCAGTGCTTCGCCTGTCTCACGCCGCTGAACGCCGAGGAGCAGACGGACCCCCGCTACGTCGCAGGCAAGTCGTGTCCGCACTGCTTCAAGACGCCGGAGGAGCAGATGGCCGCAACCATCGCCACCCGGCACGAGGCGATCCAGCGGGCCGTCAATCCCCTGCCCGGCCGCACGCCGTACGAGAACATTCTCCCCGTCAACGTCCCCGAGGACTGCGATGGCCGCACGCTGATCGACACTCTGTGCCGCGTCGTCAAGCATGTGCCGCGCGAAGAATGGGAACTCGAATTTCAACGCGGCCTGATCCTCGACCAGAACCGCGCGCCCCTCGTGGACAGGAACAAAACCGTGCGGGCCGGCGAACGGTATCTCCATCTGTTTCCCCACGTCACCGAGCCCGATGTGAACGGCGACATCCGCATCCTGCACGAGGACGAAGCGCTCATCGTGGTGAACAAGCCTGCGCCGCTGCCGATGCACGCAGCCGGCCGTTTCAACCGCAACACGCTTCAGCACATTCTCTACGCGGTCTATCATCCGGA
>CAMCCU010000284.1 GCA_945872975.1 Pedosphaera parvula Ellin514 | reverse complement strand
GGCTGAATGACCTGAAGAACAACGAGGCGGCGCGCAAAGCGTTCAAGCACGGCGAGTGGAACAAATATCACATCGAGGCGCGTGGGGATTCCATCAAGACGTGGATCAACGACGTCCCCGCTGCCGACCTCAAAGATTCACGCGTCCCCGCCGGCTTCATCGCGCTGCAAGTCCACGGCGTCGGCAAGCGGGAGCAAGCCCTCGAAGTCCGCTTCCGCAACGTGCGCTTAAAGGAGCTGTAAGCGCCGCAGCTATTTGAACTTCACCTCGGCCTTGGCGTCCTCGGTGTAACGCACTTCACGCCCGCCTGATGGCTGGCCGTCCTTCAGATATTCCGCCTTGCTCAACATCGTACCATCGGGCAACAGCTCCGTGGTAGAACGCACTTCCGTCACGCCGTTCGCGCTGCCGATCACTTTTTCCAAGGCGACAATTCTGCCGTTCGTCACCGACATGGTGCCGGAGGTCATGAACCCGGCGGTGGTGTAGTAGTGATACGTGATCTGCTTCGATTCGCCGTCCCACCGGACAATGCTTTCGCCGCCGTAGCTTCCGTCGTTCACGGAATGAAGAACGCGCACGGCCTTGCCGTTGAGCGCACGTTCCCACCGGGCGACGTCGATCGTCGGCTTGTCCGGCTTGGAACTCTTGAACTGCCCGCGCCAGGTCTTGCCGAGATACGGACGGAACGGTTCCAAGGCTTCAATCAGGGGCCCGGTCTCGGCGGCGCAAGACACAAACACGGCAAGGAAGCTGGCGAATGGGATGACGAGGAAGGATTTCATGAAGCCGTTGTAACGCCGCTGACTTGCGAAACGCCAGTCCGTTTTCCACGTGCTCGATCAACGGTCATTGCCTCACCCATCCATGCCGCTATTGTCGGTGGAGATCTTACCAAGACATTCGCTATGTTCCCCTACATCGCCCTCGCCAAAGACAAAACCTGGCAGCCCGGCCCCTACGAAGGCGTCGAGTTGATGGTCCTCCACAAACACGCTGACACCGGAGGCGTCGTCGTGCTGCGCAAGTTCAAGGCCGGCCACACAATTCCCGCGCACACGCATCCACAGGCCAACGAATGGGCTTATGTCCTGTCCGGTGAATGGGAGGAATCAGGAGTTACCTACACGCCCGGCACGCTCTTCTTCGCGCCAAAGGGTTTGCAGCACGGGCCGCACGTGGCACGGACGGAAGTCATCAGCCTCACCACGTTTGACGGACCGCTGACGGTGGCTTGATCAACGCGCCCAGCCGAGATTGCGCAGGATGCGGCTGGTCGAGTGGGTCTTGTTCAAGGTGTAAAAGTGGAACGATGACACGCCCGCCTTGAGAAGCTCCTGGCACTGGCGCGTCGCGTATTCAATGCCGAACTCCGTCGCCCCGGCCTCGTCGTCGCCGAAGCTGTCCAGCTTTGCAACGAGCTCTCCCGGCAGCGTGGCTCCGCACAGCGCGGTGAATCGTTTGATCTGCCCGCCGCTGAGAATCGGCAGGATGCCCGGACAGATCGGAACCGTGACCCCGAGCTTCGTCAGGCAATCCCTGAACTCGAAGAAATCCTTGTTCTCAAAAAACAACTGCGTCACGACGAAGTCCGCGCCGCAATCAATCTTCGCCTTCAGCCGCTGCCAGTCCACCTGCCTGCCTTCCTTGCACGCGACGTGGCCTTCCGGAAATCCGGCGGTGCCAATGGAGAACCCGCCCATCTCCCGGAGAAACTTCACCAGCTCGAAGGAATACTCGAAGCCGCCCTCCGTCTTCTTGAACTCGCCCGCGCCCCCCGGCGGATCTCCGCGAAGTGCGAGGATGTTCCGAATGCCACGGCGCTGCGCGTCCATCGCGACTTCGCGAATCTGCTCCTGGGTGGCGTTGACGCAGGTCAGATGCGCCATGGCGGTCAATCCATGATCGCGCTGGATGCGTTCCGTGATGCCCAGAGTCTTTTCCCGCGTGCTCCCTCCGGCACCATAGGTCACGGAACAGAAGTCAGGCTCCAAGAGCTTCAAGGCGGGCAACGTCTTCTCAAACAACGCGCGCTCGCCTTCCTCGGTCTTCGGCGGGAAGAACTCAAATGAAATGACGGGGCGGCCGCCGGGTTGGCGGGCCGCATGAATATCTCGGATGAGTTGCACGCGAAGAGCATCGTCATTTCGTAATGAAGCTCAAGCCAGCAATCAGCCGATTCTGCTCCGGAAAGCCGGCCAGAGGACAGGCATTCATCGCAGAAGCATCGCTTTACTTTCCGGTGTCAGATCGGTAACACCTGAGCGGCTGTTTGGACCAGCCAAAGCGCTTCGGCCCGTCGAAGCGTGTTCCGCCGAAGAATAAACTGACTATGAGCAATCGAAGCGCTGTCCTGACTCAACCCCGCCCCGCGAAGGGAACCCACCACCGCGCTGAGCCTGCTCGTACTCGTACCCGCAAGGCCAGTGCGGCGGCACCGGGTCGCTGGCAGTTCTTCAACGCCTTCCTGCGGGAACCGCTCAAGGTCGGCGCCTTCTGGCCAAGTTCGCCCGCGCTGGCCGAAAAGATCGTGAACGGATGTGATTTGCCATCGCGCAAGCTGGTCGTGGAACTCGGGCCCGGCACGGGCGCCTTCACGAGCCTCATCCTGGATCGCATGAACAAGCGGAGCCGCTTCTTCGCGGTAGAGCTGAACCAGATGAATGTCCAGCAACTGCGACGTCGCTTTCCAAGCCTGCAGGTCTATGCGGACTCGGCGGAACGCCTCCCGAAGCATCTCGACCATCACGACGGGCAGAAGGCTGATTGCATCATCAGCGGCCTGGCGTGGGGCAACATGATGCCGGCGATGCAGAATCGAATCTTCGATGCAGTGCTCGATTCGCTCGCGCCCGGAGGGCTGTTCACGACGTTCGCCTACGTCCATGCCCAGGTGCTGCCGACCTCCCTGCGCTTTCGCAAGCGGCTGTTCGATCACTTCTCCAAGATCGAGATCACGCCCATCGTCTGGCGCAACCTGCCACCGGCCTTCGTCTATCGCTGCTGGCACCACTGATTCGCGGCGCACCATTTCTGAAAAGCAACAGACCGTGACGCTTTGGGCATCACGGTCTGCTTCGTTAAGTCTCTTGCAGCGAAACTCGCTTACGCAGCCGCCTTGTCGTTCTTGCGGCGCAGGATGGGCTTGCTCTCACCGCGCACCACCTGGCGCGTGATCTTGCACGCGACGATGTCACTGCTCGGCACGTCAAACATCACGTCGAGCATCAGCTTCTCGAGAATGCTGCGCAGCGCGCGGGCGCCCGTGCCCTTCTTGATGGCCTGGCCAGCGAGTTCCTGAAGCGCGTCCGGCGTGAATTCCAGCTCCACGCCTTCCATCGACATGAGCTTGGCATACTGCTTGGCCAGCGCGTTCTTCGGCTCGGTCAAAATCGAGACCAGTTGCGACTCGGTGAGCTGCTCGAGCACGGTGACCATCGGCAGACGACCGATGAATTCCGGGATGAAGCCGAAGGTGATCAAGTCTTCCGGCTCGACGTATTTGAGAATCTCATCGCGCTCGATGTCAGAGAACTTCTTGGAATTCTCTGCGGCATTGAAGCCCATGACCCGATTGCCAAGTCGCCGCTGGACAATCTTCTCCAGCCCGACAAACGCGCCGCCGCAGATGAAGAGGATGCCGCTCGTGTTGACGCGAATGTATTCCTGCTGCGGATGCTTGCGTCCGCCCTGGGGCGGAACGTTGCAGGTGGTGCCTTCGAGGATCTTCAAGAGCGCCTGTTGCACGCCTTCACCGGAAACGTCACGGGTGAGAGAGACGTTCTCGGTCTTACGGGCGATCTTGTCGATCTCGTCGATGTAGATGATGCCGCGCTGCGCCTTCTTCACGTCGAAGTCAGCGTTTTGCAGCAGTCGGAGGACGATGTTCTCCACGTCTTCACCCACGTAACCCGCCTCCGTCAGCGTGGTCGCGTCGGCAATGGCGAAGGGGACATCCAGCACGCGGGCCAGCGAACGGGCCAGCAACGTTTTGCCGGAGCCCGTGTTGCCAATGAGCAGGATGTTGCTCTTCTCCAGCTCGACGTCCTGCGAGTTCGACCACTCATCGGGCTTCTTGTCCGCCGGCTCGCTGAGGATGCGTTTGTAGTGGTTATGCACCGCCACGGAGAGCGTTCTCTTGGCGTGTTCCTGGCCGACGCAATATTGATCAAGATGCTTCTTGATCTCCATCGGCTTCGGAACCGTGTGGTTGCTGACGGCCTTCTTCGGCTCGGGAGCCAGCTCTTTTTCGAGCACGCTCTTGCAGAGGAGCACGCAGTTGTCGCAGATGTAAACGCCCGGTCCTTGGATCAGTTTTTTGACTTCTGAGTGGGATTTCCCGCAGAAGCTGCAGAGGGTTAGGTTAGTGGGTCGGGCCATAATCTGGGTGACGTTTTCTGAGTTGGTCGGTTTGGGTTATGGAGTGATTGAAGATTTTTCGGGCAGGCCGGGGACTTCCTTGCGGGATGCGACGACTTCATCGACGAGGCCGAACGCCTTGGCTTCGTCCGCCGACATGAAGTTGTCGCGGTCGCAGGCTTTCTCGACGATTTCGTAAGTCTGGCCGGTGTGCTTGGAGATGATCTCGTTGAGGCGCTTCTTGAGCTTGAGCATGTATTTGACGCGGATTTCCACGTCGCTGGCCTGACCCTCCGCGCCACCGAGCACCTGGTGAATCATGATGTTCGAGTTCGGCAGGGAGAAGCGCTTGCCCTTCGTTCCGCCGCACAGCAGCACCGCGCCCATGCTCGCCGCCTGGCCGATGCAGTAGGTGTTCACGTCGCAGGTGAGGAACTGCATCGTGTCATAAATCGCGAGGCCGGCCGAGACGCTGCCGCCGGGCGAATTGATGTAGAGATGCACATCCTTCTTCGGATCCGTCATCTGGAGAAACAGGAGCTGCGCGATGATGACATTGGCCACCATGTCGTCCACCGGCGTGCCGAGGAAGACGATGCGATCCACCAGCAGGCGCGAGTAGATGTCGTATCCGCGTTCACCGCGTCCGGTCTGTTCGATAACGTGAGGGATGGGGAAATTATTCATAAGAGGGCCGTCGTTGGCTTTTGTTTTGTCCGTTTTGTTTTTAAGTCGTTCTGTGTGCGTAACCTACTCTCAGCCAGAATAGAGCGTCAAGCGCGGCACTCCCTGCTCAAACCATCCGTAAAAACCCCGGTGGCCGTGCGGTAATTTGTCGCGTCGCCAGCGCCCGCCCGCTATACATCCGCCCCATGTATTCGATTCGCAACGTCCTCTCAGTCCCGGCCGCCGCATGACCATTGCTGAACTTCATTCCAACGAGGAGCTTCGTCGCCACGAGTTCCCGGTCGTCACCGAAAAAGCCTTCTTCGCGCACGCCGGCGTGTGTCCGCTGCCCCGTCGCGTCATCGACGCCATGACCGATTACGCGCTGCTCGGCGCGCATGGTGATCAGGAGGAAGCCTTCCCGGGTTCGCGCATCCAGCAGGCGCGCCAATCCGCCGCCACGCTCCTGAACGCGCAGCCGGATGAAGTCGCATTCGTCGGCCCGACCTCGCTCGGCCTCAGCCTCGTGGCCAACGGACTGTCCTTTCGCAAGGGTGACAACATCCTCATCTACCACGACGACTATCCGTCGAACGTCTATCCATGGATGGCCCTCGCGCAAAAGGGCGCGCAGGTCCGCTTGATGAACATCCGCGAGCTCGGCCACATCCGAAAGATCGATGTCATCGGGCAGGTGGATGAGAACACCCGGCTGGTCGCGCTCGCCTCCTGTCATTTCGTCTCCGGGTGGCGCATCGATCTCGAGGGCATCGGCAAACAGCTTCGCAGCCGGAACATCCCGTTCTGCGTGGACGGCATCCAGACGCTCGGCGCGTTTCCCACCACCGTTGAGCACGTGGATTTCCTCGCCGCTGACGCGCATAAATGGCTGCTCGGCCCCTGCGCCGCCGGGATTCTCTACGTTCGCAAATCGCTTCAGGAAAAGCTGCGCCCGACGACTTTCGGCTGGCACAACGTCCGATGCGCGAACTTCGTCGCCCAGGAAACCATCGAGCATCCGCAGGACAGCCGGCGCTACGAAGCGGGCTCCGCGAACCTTATCGGTCTGGCGGGAATGCAGGCTGGAATCGATCTCCTCCTCCAAATCGGCATTGAGAACATCGCCGCCGAACTCCTGCGCAAACGCGCGCTGCTCGTGCCTGAACTTCAGGCCAAGGGCTACGCCGTGCTCGGTGGCTCCGCGCCGCCGGAACACGCCAGTGGCATTGTAACCTTTTACAAGCCGGAGAGCGACATGCCCGCCCTGCACGCGAAGCTGACCGAGGCGAAAGTCATCACCAGCCTGCGAAGCAACCGCGCTGGCCAACGCTACATCCGCATCTCGCCGCATTTCTACAACACCGACGCTGAGCTGCACCGGATGTTGGAACTGCTCTGAGCCGAGGAGCTCAGGACTTCTGCGGAGCAGCCACCGCAGGAGGTTCCACAGGCTGCCTCATCCGCAGCCAGCGGCGCAGGAGTCCCTGGGTCGGGCTGAAGATCCACGCCAATCCAAACAGCACCGCCGCCATCACGACCATTGCGCCGGCGATGGAACACTCCAGCCAGAGCGCGAGATGGACGCCGAGCACCGAGCTGAAAGCCGCGTGCAGCACCGTCAGCAGAAAGATCACCGGCAACCGATGCGAGATCAGCGACGCGGTCGCTCCAGGCAGGATGAGCATCGCGATCACGAGAATGGCTCCCACGGATTCAAACGCGCTCACCACCACGACCGAGAGCATGCTCATCAGGCTGTAGTGCACCACGGTGGCGTTGATGCCGAGCGAGAAGGCCAGCGCCGGGTCAAACGAGCTGACAAGAAGTTCCTTGTAGAAGACTGCGATTAGCAGCACCACGACGAGAGTGACAATCGCCATGCGCACCATCGTCGGCGGGCCGAGGACGAGCGAGCCGAGCTGAACATACGGACCATCCAGCGGGATATTTCCAATCTCGCCATAGAGCACGCATTCCTGATCGAGATCCACCTTGCTGGCGAAGTGGCTGATGAGAATCACCCCAATCGCGAACAGGCTCGAAAACGTGATGCCGATGGCGGCGTCCTGCTTCACGCGCGACTTCTTGTGAATCAC
>CAMCCU010000283.1 GCA_945872975.1 Pedosphaera parvula Ellin514 | reverse complement strand
TTTGGACCGCCGGCAAATCACCGTGGGGCTGGGATTGGTATGGAGCCCCGCTCTCCAACTTTCTGGCGTGGCTGATCTGCGCGCTCCTGCTGGTCCTCGCCACCTTCGTCTGGTCCATCAACAAGCGGCCGGTGCCGGTCGTTCCGGATTACCATCCGCTGGCGATTTGGTTCCTGCTGACGGCGTGGATGACGACGGGAAACCTGGTGCAAGGCCGATGGGCGGCGGCAACGTGCTCGATCAGCAGTTGCCTGGTGATGGTAGCGCTGATTCTCTGGTCCGTCAGGAAAGCGCCCCAGCGAATCAGAACGCTTGCGAACCCTTCTTTCGGAGTTCGGGATCCACGAACCAGAGATTAACCGGGTCGAGGGAAAGTCCGAAGCGCAGGTAACGGGCGCTGCCATCAGCGAAGGCGAACACTGATCCGCCGGTCTGTGAACGTCCGGCACCGTGGCGGGCCTGTTCGAGCTCCTTGTAGTCGTCGCCCATCCAATAATCCATCCACCAATGACCGGACTCGGAATCCTTCTCGGCGAAGAGCACCGTATCGCTTGGCTCACGGATGGCGGTCTCAGGAACCGACGAGCCGTTCGTGGGGAACCCTTTGAAGTAGTCGTTAAAGCCGTTGATGATATAGCTCCTCGGCGCTTCGAGCGCAGGAATGCCGCTGCCTTTTCCGTTGTTCTGGGCGTTCGCCAGCTCGCTCGGGCATTTTAGAATGCGCAGATCCTTGTAGTAATCCTCCAGCTCGACGGGCCAGCGATAATTCTCGGGCTTGGGTGTCCCGGCGGGCGCACTACGTTGGGGAAACTTGGAGTCGTTGTCGTCTGCGTACATGATGACGGCCAGCCCCAGTTGCTTCATGTTATTCGTGCAATTGATCCGCTTGGCCACTTCCTTCGCCTTGCCCAGGGCGGGCAGCAACATGCCGGCGAGAATCGCGATGATTGCGATCACCACCAGCAGTTCAATCAGCGTAAAAGCACTCCGCGATTCCGTGGACCGGAGAGCTGACTTGTTCGTTGGACGTTTCATAGCGTGATGTCATCTGGCCGTCTGTGCCGCAGACAAATACGCCGGGTTTGACTTTGGAGAGGGCAGGGGCATTCGATGAATTTTCCTGCCTGCCAAGCGGATGCGCAACGAGTCAAGCCGAGCGCTGAGTCCTCACCCGCAGCAGAGCAGGGCGCTGCACCACCATAAAAAAGACCGCGCACCCTTTCGAGTGCGCGGTTCCTTTTTTGAGTTTCTGAGTTTCGGCTTAAGCCGCCTGGAGCTGGATCACCTCGCTCGCGGGCGCATCGCCCACGGCGTTCGTCGCCACGATCTGGAGCTTCACCGTCGCGCCGCTCGGCACCCCGGTGATCTGCGCATCACTGCCATCCACCGTCGTGAAAAGCACCGGCTCCACATCCACGCCGATCACCTGCTTCAACACCTTGTAACGCGCCGCCCGCGTCGCATCCTCCCAATCCACCGTGATGATGCCGCCGGGCTGCGCCTCCGCTGACACTTCCTCCACCGCATCCGGCACCCGCAGATCACCCGGCACGCGATCGATGAACTTCAACCAGCGCGGGTCCAGCGGATCGAGGATGGACCCCAGCTCCGTCCACAAACAACGCAGCTTCTTGTCCAGCGCCACCTCCGCCGTGTCCCGTAGATCGCGCTTCGACCGCTGATCGAACCGGCACGCCTCCGCCGCCGCCTTCGCCGCCGAGAACGCCGCCAGTTGCGCCGTCGCCTCCGCCGCCGTCACGTTCAATTGCGACGCCTGCTTGGCCGCGTTCGCCGTGAAATAATCACGGGTCAACTGCAACACCGTGATCCGGTGCGCATCCGTATCCGGCAGCGCCAGCGACCGGCTCGCGAAACCCACCACCGACCAGCCCGCGTTCCACACCGGTCCCAGCACCCCCACCAGATAATCCCGCGTGCGCCGGATGAACGGATCCACCGTGGACCGTGCCTTGCGCAGCGCGTCAAACGCCTGCTGTTTGCCATGCTGCGCGTTCTTGTAATCCAAGCGCGCCTGTTTGGAGTCTGTGATCAGCGTGGTAAGAGCCGCCACCGAGCAATGCGCCACCCCCAGCGGCACCACCAGCTCCGTTAACCCGACAAGAGACTTGTCGGCCGATTGATAGAAGTAATCATTCTTCATGTGAGACCCGGTATTGCACTCGGTATGCCATTGGACAAATCCCACTCGATTCACCACGGATGCACACGGATGCTCACGGATGATACGCCATCAAACCGACTGCCTCAGAACCGGAAGCAGGCAGCCTCGATTTCTTCCCTCCGTATCCGTGTGCATCGCTGTGCCTCCGTGGTGAAGCCGGTTCTGCCAGGAAAACGATCCATCCCGTGGCCTCTTCCGGAACGCCCTGTCCCAAACCATGACGTGCGGCGCGCTCCGTACGCTTTGATTTCTCGCAGCGAAGGAGTGAGGAGTAAATCGCACGACATTCCTACTCGTGGGCCTGATTTCCTGACCCGCCCTCACGACTGTTTTGGCTGCGGACCGATGTGCCATCCGCACCGCACGACTGTTTGCCAGTTGACTGGGCCGCAATGAAATCGTTGACGATTGTGTGAACCCCTTTCAGCAAGCCCCAGAGGGGCGACATCTTTGTAGAATCCGCGATGGGAAGGATTTCAAGCTCCGTCAGGAGCGGAATATGCCGCCCCGACGGGGCTGGGGAATTTTGCGGCGTGGGCGGCTACAAAGATGTCGCTCCTGACGGAGGTCCGGAGCGCGGGTCTGCGACCCGCAGCGGGTTCGCCAGCTTAGGTGTGTTCGGATTTCCAGGAGACGTAAAGCGGATGCCAAGCGCAGGCGGAAGCGCACGGAAAATGGGTGATGGTGTGAAAGGTTTGGCGCGGACGGTGAGAGCGGGTAACCGGGCGCATTCTCGACAACGAATCCCCAATTGATAGACTCACCGCCAGTCAATGAACTACATCCATCAGATCATCGGTTTCATCCGCAAGGCGCAGGAAATCGCGGCTCAACATGGATTCAAGAACCTTCTCCAGCCAGGGCTCGTCAAGGAACTGGTGGTCGCTGACATCCTGGGCCATGAGGTTCACAGGACAAAACACGAACCCGATGCATTTGATCCGGCGAATCCAGAACGCAAGTTTGAATACCTCTCGTGCTTTGCAGGCGGCACATTCCAACTCGACCGGATGTTTAGTTCGCCGCCGGACAAGCGCGCAAAATCGCTCGAACGAATTACCCGCAACACCGCCATCTATTGCGCCGTGTTCGATAAGGAAAGCCCGCTGGATGTCATCGCCATTTATGAAGTCCCGGTGGAAGCGATACTGCGCGAAACGGAGCGGCAACTGGATGCCAGTCGGAACGAAATCTCCCACGTCGGTTTTACCATCAAGTGGGCGCAGCAGACTGGCAAAGCGGTTTACACCAAGCAGGCTTGAACAGGAGCGGAGCGTCCGTTGCTGCCGATGGTCGCGAACTCAAAAATATTTTCCGAAGATTCACTGTTGCTGGCTGCTTTAGCCATTCGCTCCTCTGCCATTCGGCAATAGTCCGCATTGATTTCGCACGCGACAAACCTGCGCCCCAGCCGCTGGCAAACCACCGGCACCGTTCCTGAGCCGCAGAACGGATCGAACACCATGTCGCCGGGATTCGTGCTGGCCTTGATGATCCGCTCCATCAGCTTCTCCGGCTTCTGAATCGTGTTCAGCATTTCGCGGCCGACCAGCTCCTTCGACTTGTAGGTGAGCTGCTTGATGTCGCCCCACACGTCGCCGGGGTTCTTGCCATCGGGATGGAACGCCGTCTTGCCAAACTTGCCGTTGCGCACGGAAGGCACGCGCTCGCAGCGCAGGCGATGCTCCAGCTCCACCAACTGCGGTACACGAATCGCGTCGAGGTTGAACGTCTTCGGCCTGCCCTTGGCGAAGTAGCAGATCGCGTCGTAATTGTTCGTGTAGGAAATGCGCCCCTGCGCCAGCCGGCTCGGCTGATACCACACAATTTTCGACTGCAATGTGAGGAACGGGCGGTAATCGATGAAGTCCACGCAGTCCCGCTTGCCGAACAGGTAGGCCGCGCCGCCCGGTTTGAGCAGCCGTGAGAAGGATTTCAACAGTTCGAGGTTGAAATGCTGGATGTCCGGCACGTTGTCCCACGCGTGCGTCGTGACCGCATACGGTCCGTCGCACACGACGAGATCGAACGACTCATCCGGCAGTTCGCGCATGAACGCCAGAGCGTCAGTCCGGTGGATTTTCCCGACGGCGGATTCCAGGTTGCGCATGGCGATGTTGTAGCACAGTCGACCCGCAGGGGAAAACCTTTCGCGGCGCAACAACGCGAGGGAAACGGGAGACGGTGGGACAGGTTGCGCGCGGGCCAGATGGCCGGTGGCGAAGGGACGGGCGCAAGCAAGCCCCAGCGGGGCGACATCATTGTAGAATCCGCGATGGAAATGGATTCAAGCTCCGTCACCCGCGAAACCCGCAGCCTTCGTCCCAACCTTGGACCACCTGTCCCAAACCATGACGTGCGGCGCGCTCCGCACGCCTTGATCGGTTGCCGCGAAGGAGTGAGGAGTAAATCGCACGACGTTTCTCCGGTCGGATCTGACCTGCGGAGCCGCCCTCACGACTGTTTTGGTTGCGAACTGATGTTCCATCCGCACCGCACGACTGTTTTCCACTCGAACACCTGGTGCCGGCTGAACGGCACGACGGATCAGGACACGAACAAGGCGTGCCATCCAAACTGAACGACTGTTTCCCAATTGGCTGGGCCGCAATGAAATCGTTGACGATTGTGTGAACCCTTTTCAGCAAGCCCCATGCTCCAACCGCAACGCGGTTGCGTCATTCAGCCTAGTGTTGCGAAACCTACACTGCGAAACGTTCACCACAGAATGACCGTTGCTGCAAAGCGATTTCGTGCTGCGTGTCCCGGCCCGCGTCCAACCGGCGGAACAAACATTCGTGGCCGACTGAACGCCCCGCGTTGTTCCGCTGATACGCAGCGCGTGTCTCTACCTCGGGATCAAAAATGCCCTCGCCTCACGGCGAGGGCACGGTGAATTGCAGATTACTTTTTAACCGCTTGTGCCCGCAAAAGCGCAACTTCTACATTCAACGCCTCGCCCTTTACGGTATCGTAGAGGCTCTTCCAACACAGCGGGCTCTTCCCGACTGCGTTTGGCTTTCTGCCGTATTCTTCAGCATATGCGAGAAGGGTTTTGACCAGCTCATTGCTGATGTTTCGGAATACTTCCATCGGGTCCGCGACCTTCCATTTAGCAAACTCACCCGAGTAGTCGAGAAGCGGTCGCATCGCAGCAACGATTGGATACAGATACCCAGTAGGCCAACCTGACTTCACTGATTTTCCTGTAACTGGCAAGTCCCTAGGCCCGGATAGTTCTTTCATCGCCCGGCCTCGAGATTTCCCGTCACGCGTGCCGTTTTCTTTTTCATCGCTGACCTTTAGAGCCTGAAGTCCACCAATCCTCCTGCGAGCTTCGTCAGCTTCGATTTCAATTTCTTCGCAAAGACGAAGGAAGTCTGGTGCGAGATGAACAATTTTTCCAAAGCCGTTTTTCCATGCCTCAGAATCGGGGTTTTTGCCACGTGCCTTTTGCCACTCGTCGGCATAAAGTTCTACGCAGCTTGCACGGGACGTGTAGGCTTTCATTGGGTGAGTTGATCCCTCTGCGAAAGAAGGATGGAACAAAGTGCAAATTGCCAAAACCTCTTCGACCGTGAGCTTCTTGTTCTGCTCGTTCTGTCGGAATGCGATTATCTCTTCAAGTTTTACTTTTCGAAGATGGTGTCGCATATCCTCAAATACCCCTTCGAGTGCGTAAATCGCGGAATCTCTAACCGCAGCCACTGAGTTTCGCGCTGATATAATGTCTGACGAAATATCATCATATCCTGCAAGCACTTCAACATTGACGTAAGCGTTCGGAGGTTCGACTCCTGCGTCTTGCCTCTTTTGAAGGACTTGTTCAATTGCTCGAAATGTATGCCCGCCGTCTATAATTCCGTGCTTCTTTGGATCACGAAGAAGAATGGTGAAGGTCTTGGTTTGGGAGTCGTACCTAAAGCCATTCGACAAAACTGTTATCCCGCGGTTGAGTGGGTGCATATTGTCTGGCCGCTCATCCAGAGTGGTCATTATGCCCTTCGCAATTACCGATCCCATTTTCTGGTCGCGGACGTTCGCTTCCAACCAATCCCCAAGGTCACTGCCAAAAACAGTGCTAACTGGTAAACAAAGTAAAGCTCTGGATTTTGACTTTGGCTCGATTGGATCAGCCATAGTCCGAACTTGTTCGGGGTTGACGGGGAGTTGAATCGAGGTGTCGCTGCTAACTACACTAGTTTGTGAACTAGTCATTTTTTCCTTTCGCGGTTTCGCTACAATTAGAGGATTTTCAGGCAAGCAACATTTAGCTCACTCCGACACAAACCGCTTATTCTAATCGAGGGTCGCGCGCCACATACTCACTGAGTATCCACGCTGCAACTGGAGACGTTTTAAGCCTGACCCAATGCCTTCGCAACAAGTTTTTTGGAGTTTCTTAATTTCTCGCCAGCCAGCGAGTCTTCCTCAAAATCCACGATCGTGCTGAACAGCCTTCCGGGTGTTTCGTCCTCAAGGCTATTCCTTGCGGCGGAGCGCCTGCCGGAAATCTATCGCGCCGAAACATTCTTTGATTACCCGTCTCTCTTGTCCCGCCCTGACAGGGCTGCGGGCATTTTCACCGGCCACAATCCTGGGGCTTCACCCCTGGCTGTCACAGGACCGGGCCTTCAGCCCTCGCCTGCCCGCCCCACCTCCATCGCAGGCTGATTCTCAAAAGCAATTTCCGATGTCAGGTAGGGTCAGGCGCACTGCGCCTGAAACCATTGTCGCTTGTGATTATCCATTTCAGCACGCTCCTGACGGAGCTCTCGGACGGAGCGCGGGTCGTCGATGTTTTTCATCTGCGTGGTGAGAGTGGGGACACATGCACTACGGGTTTCCCCCCATAGCAATAAGCCCCTTCCTCACCTAACTTTTCTCCGGCAGAAGCTCACCTTGTGAAGGGTGGCAACGAAACACATCTGCTACATTGAAAGA
>CAMCCU010000282.1 GCA_945872975.1 Pedosphaera parvula Ellin514 | reverse complement strand
CCACGACGAATTTTCCCGCCGGCGACAAGGTTCATTATTACGTCGAGGCCCGTTCAGCCAACGCCGCGCGCGCCGCCAGCTTTCATCCGGCCCACGCTGAGCGGGACACGCACGCCTACCTCGTCGCTGTGAGCACCGCAAGCAATTCGCCCGTCGTCATCAACGAAGTGATGGCCTCGAACACCAGCACGCTGGCCGATCCACAGGGCGAGTTCGACGATTGGATTGAGCTGCGCAACCTCACTGGCCAGGAAGTCGATCTCACCGGACGCCATCTCAGCGACGAGCCGAACAACCCGCGCAAATGGGCCTTCCCCGCCGGCACGAAGATTCCCGCCGATGGCTACCTGCTCGTGTGGTGCGATGAAGACGGCCTCGCCACGCCCGGCCTGCACGCCAGCTTCAAGCTCTCCGCTTCGGGCGAACAACTCTTCCTCACGGACACCGACGCGAACCTCAACGCCATCCTCGACACCGTGACCTTCACCTCGCTCGAAACCGATCGTTCCTACGGTCGCACGTCCGCCGATGCCGATGCGTGGTCCGTGCAAACAGCCACGCCCGGCGCAGCCAATCCGTAACCGGCACGCACCTTGTCCACCGCATTAGGGGAACTGAGCGCAGATGCACCGCGCAAGGTTTTAGGAAAACCTCCAACGTCCGGTCTACTCGTGTCGCAGGGCTTCCACGGGATCCATGCTGGCCGCGCGAATGGCGGGATAGATTCCGAAGATGACGCCCACCAGTCCTGAGATCGTGAAGGCGAGGATCGGCGACCAGAAGGTGATGATGGTTTTCAAACCGGCGGCGTAACTCACCACCCACGGAATCGCCACGCCCAGAGCAACGCCGAGCAACCCGCCCGCGGCGGAGAGCATCACCGTCTCGACGAGGAATTGCACCACGATGTCGCGCCGTTTGGCACCGAGCGCGCGGCGCACCCCGATTTCCCGCGTCCGTTCGGTGACGCTGGCCAGCATGATGTTCATGATGCCGATGCCGCCGACGAGCAGCGAGATCGCGGCAATGGACCCGAGGACGATGTTGAAGATTTGTTTCGTGCGCTCTTCGCGGCGAAGAAGTTCGATGGGCACGACGATCTCGAAGTCCTGCTTCTTGTGATTGCGCTCCAGCAGATCCTTCACGGCCAGCGAGACGTTCACCACTTCCTCGCGGCTGGCGACCTTGAGGGTGACTTCGTGCAACTGGACCTTCTCGACTTCCGAGCTGCCGGTGCGCCGTTTCACCAGGACTTCGCCGTAGCGCATCCGTGCCGTTTCCAGCGGGATGAACATGCGGTGGGTCGTGTTCTTGCGCGCGTCGGCGTCGGATTTTCCTGGAGCCTTGCCGAGCGCCTCCATGATGCCGATGACGCGATAGTAATCCCCCTTCACGCGAACCGCACCGCCGACGGCCGAGCCGAGCGGGAAGAGCTTGTCCGCCATCTCCGCCCCGATGACGCAGACGCTCGCGCTCTGGATGATGTCGGCCTCGCTGAAGAAGCGTCCCTCGGCGACGGGGTGGTTTCGCATCTCCGGATACCACGGCACGGTGCCGACGATTTCGCAGTCGGCGAAGCGGCTGATGTTCCACACGGTCTCACGCATGATGCGCCCGGGCACGACGACAGTGACGCCGGGAATGGTGCTCTGGATGCGGCGCAAGTCGGCATAGGTGAGGCCGTAGCTGAGGATGTAGCTCTCGGTGTTCTTCTCGGAAATCTTCTGCGCCTCGGGTGGTTTGACGCTACGCAGGATGATGTTCTGGCTGCCGAGGTTCTTGATCTGTTCCTGCGCCTCGTAGCTCGCGCCCTCGCCAATCGCCAGCATCGCGATCACGGAGCAGACGCCGAAGACGATGCCGAGCACGGTCAGCAGGGAACGGAGGCGATGCAACCAAAGGCTCTTGAGGCCAAGCCGCACGGTGCGGCGCAGGCGTTCGAGGGAGAGGCTGGGGGACCGGTTCATTTGCGCACATCCGTTTCCACCAAGCCGTCGCGCAGCCGGATCGCGCGGTGGGTGCGACGGGAAACTTCGTCATCGTGAGTCACGAGGATCAGAGTCTTGCCCTGTGTGTGCAGGTCATCGAACAGTTCAAGGATTTCCGCGCCGGACTTGGAGTCGAGATTGCCAGTGGGTTCATCGGCGAGGATGACAAGCGGATCGTTGACGAGCGCGCGCGCGATGGCGACGCGTTGCTGCTGGCCGCCGGAGAGCTCGAACGGTTTGTGTTCCAGCCGATGACCGAGACCGACGCGATTGGCCAGCTCAGTGGCGCGGGCGCGGCCTTCGGCTTCGGAGCAGCCCTGATAGTAGAGCGGGATCTCGATGTTTTCCACGACGGAGAGCTGTTGGATGAGGTGGTAGGATTGGAAGATGAACCCAAGCCGCGCGCCCCGGATGGCGGAGAGCGCATCGTCGTCCATGTGCGAAACATCCTCGGTGCCGAGCAGGTAGCGGCCGATGGTCGGGCGGTCGAGGCAGCCGAGCAGATTCAGCAGGGTGGATTTGCCGCAACCAGACGGCCCCATGATGCTGATGTATTCGCCTGCCAGGATTTCCAGCGACACACCGCGCAGGGCTTCGACGACGACTGCGCCCATCTGATACGTCTTGTGAACGTCATCGAGCCGGACGATGGAGGCAGGAGCCATGAGCGGGAGCGAATTCAAAGCTTCGCCGTCGCGGGCTTGGCTGGTGATTCGGAATCCGGTTTGGACTTTCTAGGAGCGTCCGGTTTCAATCCAGGCGCGCTGGAGTCCTTCTCAATACTGGGCGGAGCGCGAAGACAGATGTTCTCCCCGGCGACGATGCCTTTCTTGATTTCGATGAACTCGTCATTGAACTCGCCAAGCTCGACCTCGCGCTGCTCCTGGCCGCTGCCTTTGGCAACGAAGCAAAACTGCTTTCCGCCAATGGGAGTCACCGCCTGCATCGGCACGTAAACCACGTCGGGCAGCGTCTTCACGAGAATCTCCGAGCGCGTGCTCATGCCGGGCTTGAGCCAGTTGGCGGCGTTGTGGATCGAGATGGTGGTGAGATAAACCTTGTTGTCAGGATCGTTCCAGCGCATCTGCGAATCGGGCAGCACGCCGACCTTTGTCACTTCGCCTTCGAGCGTGTTGTCGGGAAAGGCGTCGGCGGTGATGTGCACCTGCTGGCCCTTCTTGATCTTCTTGATGTAGGTCTCGTGAATCCGGACCTTGACGATCATGCGGGACATATCGGGGATGGTGATGATGGGCTGCTGCTCACGCACGAGAGCGCCCTCGCGAATCTGCTCGTTGCCGTAGTAATAACGCATGCTCCCGCCGCCGCCGTAAACGACAAGGCCGGGCCGCCTGGCACGGACGGAACATTTCTCGATCTGCGCGATGATGTCCTCGCGCTGCCGGGCTTCGAGATTGTAGCGGCCCTCGGCGGCCTTCACCTTGGCTTCGGCCTGTGCGTACTTCGAGACAGCAGCCTTGCGGGCGCGGCCCAATTCGTTGACGGCCTCGACGTATTTGCCGAGGAACTCCTCACTCGACTTGATGAATTCGTACTTCAAGAAGAGTGATCGAGCCGTCTCGGCGGTCGCCAGCTTGAGCTTGTCGTTCTCCAGCACGTACTCGTCCGTCTGCAACTCGACCTTGGAAAGAAAGCCCTTGCTGTGCAGGCGCTGCGTGCCTTCGAGCTTGGTGATCGATTGCGCGATGCTCTTCTGCGCGACCTGCAATTCGTCCTCCAGCTTGCGGATCTTCTGCTTCGCCTCGCCGTCCCCGAGCAGGGTCGCATCGGCATACTTCGTGAAATCGATGACCGTGCGCGTCGATGGGAATGCTGCTGTCAGCGAGAAACTCGCCGTGCCACGGCTGGTGTAGGACCGCGAAGAATCATTCGTCACGCTCGCAGCCGGAACCGCTGGTGCCGATGCCGGCTTCGGCGCGGCCTCGGTTGGCTGCGGATTTTCCTCGATGGCCAGTGAGGTGGTGACTTCATGCGCGACCCGGTCTCCCATGAACTTCTCGAAATCCATGCGTGCGAATTTCGCCTTCTGTTCGGCGGCCCTGAGGTCGCTCACGTTTTGGTTGAGTTGGATGTCGAAGGCCTGACGCGCCTCGGTAAGGGAGGCGACGGTGGACTCAAACTGGATGTCCTGCTGTGTCAGCATCTTCTTCAACTCAGAGGAGTCGAGTTCCACCAGCACTTTATTAGTGTTCACGTCGTCATCTGTCACCTGGTAGCCCTCCTCGACGATCTTGAGAATCTTCACGCCCTGATAGCCGCGCACCTCGCACTTGATATCCTGGGATTCCAGCGCCTCGACGCTTCCGCCTTCGAGCACGCTGATGACGAGATCTCCGCGCCGTGCTGCGAATGTCGTGCCGTTGGAAGCCGTCGTGCTGCCGCCGAAGAACCACCAGGCGATCGCCGCGACGGCGACAATCTCGACGGCCTTCAGCCAACGAGGTTGTTTGAGGATGAATTGGATCATGTGCGTCACTTTCCCGCCGGTGAGACTTCCTCCCACTGGCCGTTTTCCTTGATATAGAGGATGCCGAGGTTGTTCCAGAACTGAAGGCGGAAGATGGTGTGGGCCACGAGCGCCAGCGTCCGCTGATTTTTCGAGTTCACCAAATCGTTCTGCGCGTCCACCTGATCCTTGGCCACACCGCGACCCAGTTCCGCCAGCAAATCCTGCTCTTCGACGCGGCGCTCGCTCAACCTCACCGTCAGTTCGCTGATCTCGTAATTGCGCTTCGCCTGGTCGAGCGCGCGCCAGCCTTCGCGAACCTGCAATTTGATCGTGTCCTCGAGGAACGTCTGGTCGCGTCCCGACTGGCCGGCGGTGATGAGCGCGGCTCGATAGGCGTTGCGCTGGGCCGTGCGCTCGAAGGGCAGATCCACATTGAACCCCGCATCCCATCGGTACCGCTTCGGGTCAGGAAGCGCCGCCACCCGCCCCTCACTCGCCGCGCTGTTGATGCTGGCGGAAGCCACCAGGTCCACCTGTGTCTTCAGTGCGTCGGCCACCACGTCCACGCGGCGTTCCGCATCCTCCTTGGCATCGCGCGCCGTCTGATAATCGAGCCGCATCGTCAGCGCCAGCGTGGTGGCGTCGTCCACGCTGATCTCCGGATGCAGGATGCGCAGCTTGTCGAGGTCGCCGGTGTCGATCACGATGTTCACGGCAGCCGGGATGCCGATCTGGATTTTGAAGTTGTCCAAACTCTGCTTGTAGGTGCGGATGGCGTTGATCCACGCGGCCTCCGAAACCAGCTCCTGCTGTTCGAGCCGTCCAAGTTCGGAAAGCTTGGTGCGGCCCTCCTGGACGAACTCACGGCTTCGGTCCGCGCTCTTTTTGAAGCTTTGGTAGCCCAGCCAGTTGTTCAGCACGACATCACGGTTTTGCAACACGCCGTAGAAGGCCGTCGCGATCTGGACGCTGAACTCCTTGCGGTAACGCGTGAACTCGCGCAAGGCGTAAAGCATGTTCCGCTCGGATTGGGTCAGATTCTCCATTGTCACCTTGCTCCCGCGTCCGCCCCACAACGGCTGGACCAGCGTGGCACCGAGCTGAGACCCGGTGAAGGCACGGGGATCGCCGGTGAGATAGCGCAGAAAATCCGTTGTGAAGGACGCGCTGACACGCGCGCCCGTGCGCAACAGCCAGCTCGCGCCCAGTTGATTCTGCGCGGTGACACGATGCTGCTCGACGAGCAGCGCATCCTCCGCCGCCAGCGCACGGGGCTGGCCGGTGATCGCGTCCACCACCACGCGCACCTCCTCGGTCGTGGTCTGGTAGGCGACCTGACTGCGCCCCCGGAAGATGGGTGTGAACTGGTTTCGCGCCATCGTGAGGTTTAAGGCGGCGAGATAGACCTGTTCCTTCCGTGTCTGGTAAGCGCGGCTGAACTTGACGGAGATATCCAGGGCTTCCTCCAGCGACAGGATGCGCGCGCCGGTCTCCATCGCGCCATCTGCGCCCAGGAAATCAACGGTGTTGGTGGCAACCCGCAAGCCCTCGAGCGAAAGCGTGTTTGTCTGCTCGATGGTGAAGCGCCGATCCATGTTCGGCACGGCGCGAGACTTGTCGGCGATGATGGCCGCAGTCTCGCGATCCGCAGACCTGCGGTAATGCAGCTTCGAGCAGCCTGCCAGAATCAGCAGACCCGAGAACAACACCGGCATGATGAGCCAAATTTCTTTCATCCTTACGTGCAAAAGCGTCTCTCGACCGACCAAGGGCTAGGTCGAAAGACTCAACGATTCAACCGGCGACAGCAAGCCTCACCTTGATGGAATCCGACGCCCGTCCGTCGCGCAGCCTCGTTACTAACTCCGCCAACGCTCAGGAGTTTCCCGGAACAATTCCACCCCGGCCAATGGAGCCGGAAGCCGACTGCTGACCTGGAGCAACAAATTGGACCGTCCTGCCAGATTAGCGTCACGGAACTTTGTTCCCGCTGTCATCGAGTCTGCGGGTGAAAATCTGCAGCCCGTACCGCCACGTTGTTCTTCCACCGCGCCGTGCCGTTGTTCTATCGTGCGCAGCAATGACTCCGAGCGCAGATTACTTGAACCGTTGCCGCGAACTTCTGGCCACCGTCGAAAGCCAGCACGCCGCCATTCAGCGGACGGCGGATTGGTTCGCCGAGACGATTCTCGCCGGGCGCATGGTTCACCTCTTCGGCTCCGGCCACAGCCGGATTCTCGTGGAGGAGATGTGGCCGCGTTACGGTTCTTTTCCAGGCTTCAATCCCATCGTCGAACTTTCGCTGAGCTTTCACAATCTCGTCGTCGGCGCGAACGGCCAGCGTCAGGCGATGTTCCTCGAAAACGTCTCCGGTCTCGCCGAACGCATCCTGCGCAACTTCGATCTCGCGCCCGCGGATTCCGCGCTCGTTGTCTCGTCCAGCGGCTGCAATCTCGTGCCCATCGAGATGGCGGCGGGCTTCCAGCAGCGCGGCGTGAAGGTCGTCGCCATCATCAGTCGCAAACATTCCGAAGCCAGCCGCAGCCAGCACGCGAGCGGGAAGAAGCTCCAGGACTTCGCGGACCTCGTGCTCGATACCGGCGCCCCGATCGGCGACGCGATGGTGAAGATCGATGGACTCGAAACGCCCGTGGCGCCCGGCTCCACCGTCGGCGGCTGCCTGCTCGTGAACAGCATCAAG
>CAMCCU010000281.1 GCA_945872975.1 Pedosphaera parvula Ellin514 | reverse complement strand
ATCAGCTTGCTGACCACGGTCGCGGACTCGCCCGCCTTGGAAAGGTTGTCTTCCGTGATGAGCTCCATCTTCTTTCCGAGCACGCCGCCGGCGGCATTGATTTCCTCGACGGCCAGGACGGTGCCTTCGTGGGAGGAGGTGCCGAAGGTTGCCTCTTTGCCGGTCAGCGAAGCGAACTCGCCGACCTTGATCACGTCGCCGGACTTCTTGTTGCAACCTGAGCCGAGCGTTCCTAGTAGTGCGGAGAGTGTGAGGAGAGGCAGCCAGCAAATCCACCAGGGACACTTGCGTGCGACGGTGGCTGGGATTGGCGCGATCGGCGCGGACGAACTGTGAGTAAAAAGATTCACGGACTGCAGGCTAGGAAATCGTGCGGGGAGTTTCAACCCCCAAGCGCGCTCCCGCCATGAACTCTACTGGCGGGCTGGCGCGGGAGAATGAGGCGGACGGTCTACGACTGGGCTTGCGGAGTGCCGCAGGCTCTCGCTAAACGAAAAATCGGGTAGCTGGAAGGTGTCTCCCAACTACCCGACCGGAAATGAACGGGCGACTTGTTACTTCGTGAACTTCTTCAGCAAATCCGTGCCCTGTTGGAGCTTGGCTGCGCTATCGCGCCAGCCGGGGGCAACTTTGTCGAAGGTCGTCCCGAGGAGGTTTTTCTGCGATTCGGTCAACGTTGCCTTGGTCCAGATCTTCTGGAGCGGTGGCAAGGCTTCCGTGTAATTCCCTTTCCAGACCGAGTTCACGAGGCTGCCGACTTCGGTGTTCATGCCATCAAGGCTGGAGAAGTTGCGCTGAGTCACCAGGGCGGCGGCGGCGTTGTAGACTTCCTTGGCCAGCGTGGTCTGTTCGGGAGTCAGCTTGCTTTCGGTGAGTTTGCCAAACGTTCCGACGGCTTCGGAGTCTTTCTTCCCGAGGAGCGATTCCATCGCCGAGTTCAATTGTGCCTTCACTGTCTCGTTGGCCTGGAGTGAATCGCCAAGCTTGGCGACGCGCGCGCCCAGGTCGGTGCTGATGTTCTTCAGCAGCGAATCGGAGCTCGATTGCAGGCTGGAGGTGATTTGGGAGCTGAAATTCTGGTAAGCAGCCGTCGCCTGCTTCTGGACCGCGGCGACCGTCTCGGTGGCCTGCTTCTTCACTTCGGTGGCGGCCTCGGTCACCTGTTTCTTCGCTTCGGTCGTGACCTCCTTCGCCACCTCGGTGGCCGCCTTCTTGATGTCTTCCGTCGCTGCGGGAGGCGGAGTTGATCCGGACGGTGCGGGAGTTGTCGGCTTGGCGGAATCGCCGCAACCCGCGATCAATACGCCGCTCAACGCCACCAAACTGAATGTCATTTTGTTCTTCATATGGGCGGGAGATTAGTAGGACGGCGCAGAATGTGCAAATCTCTACGTAAACGCGATGCCCGAGGACTCTGTTTCAGCTGTAATACGCTTGAATTTCGCGCCTGTTTGGGAGTCCATAGTTGGACTTGTCACCTCGAAATTATTGAGCCGCCGAATGCGCTTTCCAAAATCTGAACCCACTGCCCGTCCGCCTTCCTTGGGTTTGCCTGGGTGGGCAGGCTCGGCGTTTTCGTTCGTCGCGCTTTGGCTGGCGCTGCTCTTCCCACCCGGCTCTCCGGCATCTCCGCCGTTCAAGCCGTCGCGATTGGTCGTTCATCCGCCGTCGGTTGAATTGACGGGAGCCGACGCCCGACATGCGCTGTTGGTGACGGCGGTTGCGTCGGACGGACGGCGCGCGGACGTGACGGGTGAAGTGACGTTTTCCAGCGGCCAATCCAATGTCGTCACGGTGGAAACCAATGGCCTCTGTCGCGCGCGCGGCGATGGGAGTGCTGAAGTTCTCGTGACGTTGGGCAATCGCCGGGTGCGGGTGCCGATTACCGTCACGAGCTCCGGTTCCACTCCACCGCCGTCGTTCCGGCAGGACATCGAACCGTTGCTCACCCGCGCCGGCTGCAACATGGGAGCGTGTCATGGCAAGCTGGCCGGGCAGAATGGCTTCAAGCTTTCGTTGCGCGGCTATGCTCCCGAGCTGGATCATCCGTGGCTCACCACGGATCTCAGCGGGCGCCGGATCAATCCGGCTTTTCCCGATGACAGCCTTCTCATCCTGAAAGCCCTGGGCAAAGTGCCGCACGAAGGGCGTCAGCGTTTTGCGGAGGGATCTCGTTATCACCAGACGCTCGTCGATTGGATGAGCGCCCGCGTGCCGGGGCCGGATACGAACGAAGCCGACGCGGTCCGCATGGAGATTCTGCCGGGCGACCGCACGTTGCGCGTGGGTGAAACGCAGCAGTTGATGGCGCGAGCGTTTTACAAGGACGGCCGCACTCGCGATGTGACGTGGCTCGCTCAATTTTTCTCCAACGAGGAGACGACGGCGTCGGTGACGCCCGATGGATTGGTCAAGGCGATGAGGCACGGCGAGACTTCGATTCGCGTGCATTTCCAAGGACAGGTGGAGGTCGTGACGATGACCATTCCGTATGAGAACCGCGTCGCCAGCCGCGAGTTCGCGAAGGTGAAGAGTCCTCTCGACACGGCGGTGTTCGCGAAGTTGAAGACGTTGAACATTCCTCCGTCACCCGAGTGCGATGACGCCGCCTTCCTGCGCCGCGCGTCGCTGGATGTCACTGGCACGCTGCCTGGTCCGGCTGAAGTTCGCGCCTTTCTCGCGGACACGTCCAAGGACAAGCGTTCGCAACTGGTGGAGCGGCTGCTCGCCTCGCCGGAGTTCGTGGATTACTGGACGCTCCAGCTGGCGGACTTGCTGCAAAATCGGAAGGAGCGCGATCACGATGTGCGCGGGGTGAAAGGCGTACGTGCGTTTCATGCTTGGCTGCGCGGACGGGTGGCTCGCAACCAGCCATGGAATGCGTTGGCTCGTGATATTCTTACCGCGCGCGGCAGCGTGGCGGAACATCCGGAGATTGGATATTTCATCTACAACCTGGGCGAGAAACGAAACGTGGAGGAGAGCGAAACGCCCGATGCCGTCGCGCAATCGTTCCTCGGCACCCGCATCGGCTGCGCGCGCTGTCATAATCATCCGCTCGAAAAATACACGCAGGACGATTTCTATCACTTCGCCGCGTTCTTTTCGAAGGTGCAGATGAAGCGCACGGAGCCGGACAAAGGGGCGACCATCCTCAACGTCAGCACGCGGGAGGAGGAGGAGCAGATTAAGCGCGTCGCCGAAGCAGAGAAGAGTTTGACGGAGGCGACCAACGCCATGACGAAGGCCGAGGGACCGGAAATGGAGAAGGCCCGCAAGAAGATGACGGAACAGATGAAGAAGGTGGACGAGGCTCGCCTTCAGTTGCAGAAGGTGTCCTTGAAGATGCCGACGGTGACGCAGCCTCGTACGAAGAAGTCGATGGCACCGCAGCCTTTGGATCATCAGGCGTTGGTGTTTGAGCCGGGAGCGGATCCTCGCGAGCAGTTGGCCGAGTGGATGACCAATCCGCAGAATGCTCACTTTAGCGGAGCGATGGTGAACCGCATCTGGAAACACTTCCTCGGAGTTGGACTGGTGGAGCCGGTGGACGATTTGCGCGCCAGCAATCCGCCGAGCAACCCAGAGCTTTGGAAGTGGCTCAACGCGGAGTTTGTCCAGGGCGGCTATGACTTGAAGCATTTGATGCGGCTCATCCTCAACTCGCGCGTGTATCAGGCGAGCTCCGCCACGAGGCGCGGAAACGAGACGGACAAGAAGTTCTATTCCCACTACTACGCGCGCCGTTTGCCGGCGGAAGTGATGCTCGACGCGATTGCGTTGGCGACGGGCGTGCCGGATGAGTTTAAGGGCTACCCGGTCGGCACGCGCGCGGTCCAGCTGCCGGAGCCGGGAGTGTCGAGTTATTTCCTCTCCCTGTTCGGACGCAGCGATCGTGTCACAGCGTGCGCCTGCGAACGAAATGGCGAGGTCACCTTGCCTCAGTTGCTCCATTTGCAGAATGGCGATGCCACGATCAAAAAGGTCGCCGCCGGAAACGAGCGGCTGAAGGCTCTGGTCAACGGTGGCTCCGACGACGGCAAGGTCATCGAAGAATTGTTCCTCGCCACTCTCAACCGTTTGCCGGCCACTGCTGAAGTGGGAGCGGTGAAGAAAGCTCTGGCAGGCGGAGACCGCGAGGAAGGTTTGCGCGACCTGTTCTGGGCGCTGCTGAACTCCAAGGAATTCGCATTCAACCATTAGCTAAGGTTTCTATGTTCGACATCTCTCTCACCTCCAAGAAGCACGCGTTCTGCAACGGTTGGTCACGGCGTGACTTTATTCGTGTGGGTGCGCTGGCGCCCTTTGGGCTTTCCCTCGGCGGACTGTTCTCCGCGCAGAATTCTCTCGCCGGCCTGCCGTCGGCGACGGTTGCGTCCGCTGGCCGTGCGCCGCGCGCGAAGTCGGTGCTGCTCGTCTTCCTTGGAGGCGGCATCTCGCATCATGACTCGTTCGACATGAAGCCGGAGGCGACGGAGGAGATTCGCGGTAAGTATAAATCCATCTCTAGCGACGTGGCGGGGTTGTCCGTTTGCGAGCTGCTCCCGAAGATGGCGAAGACCATGAGCAAGGTGGCGCTCGTTCGCTCGCAGCAGCATGGCAACGATCATCATGAGACGGCGACGAACTGGGTGCTCTCGGGAAAGTTCGGCACACCTTTCGGCGACCATCCGGCGATGGGCGCCGTCGTCGCGCACGAGACTGGTTTCGCGGGCCGGGTGCCTCCCTATGTGGCGGTCCCGAAGAATCCGGCGTTCACCTGGGAGCTGGGCAAAAGCGCTTGGCTCGGCGGACGCTACGAATCGTTCAAGGCTGGTGATCCAAACGCCAAAGAATTCAAGGTTCGCGATCTTTCCTGCGCTTCACCGATGACTCCCGCGCAAGGAGAACGCCGGCAGACGTTGCTCAAGGCGGTTGATTCGCTCTCCCGTCAGATTGAAGGCAACGATCAGATCGCGACCTACGACGAGTTCCAGCGCAAGGCGGCGGAGATGATTCTGGCACCTGATGCCCAGGCGGCTTTCGATATCGAACGCGAGACGGCGAAGACGCGTGACGAATACGGCCGTAGCGAATTCGGACAGAGCTGTCTGCTGGCACGCAGGTTGGTGGAAAGCGGCGTGCGCTTCGTGACGGTGAACAGCGGCGGATGGGATCATCATGCGAAGATTTTTGACAGCCTCGACAAGAAGCTGCCCATGTTCGATCAGGGATTCAGCGCATTGATTCATGACATGGATCAACGCGGATTGCTCAAGGATACACTCGTGGTTTGCATGGGCGAATTCGGCCGCACGCCGAAGGTCAACAAGGACGCGGGCCGCGACCATTGGGGTCACGCGGGCGTGATGCTCTTCGCCGGCGCTGGCGTGCAACCTGGGCGGATCATCGGCGCGACGGACAAGACCGGCAGCTATGTCACCGATCGTCCGGTCAAGCCTTCCGATGTTTGCTCTACGGTTTACGAGGCGCTTGGAATTGACCCTCATAAGCTGCTGCTCACGCCGGAAGGTCGGCCGACTCACATTCTTGATGACGGTGAAGTGATCAAGGAGCTCTATACGTGAGGCGATTGGGCGTCCCACTCGTTGCAGCAATTCTGGCGCTCTGCTCGGGGGCCCTCCTCGAAGTGAAAGGGGACGATAAAGAGGACAAGAAACCCCAGAAGCCCGAGCCTCCTCAAGTGTGTGTCACGCTGCCGCTGGCGCTTCGTATCGGCGCCACCAACCAGTTCACCATACGTGGCCTGAACCTGACCAATGTCACGGCTCTGCAATTCACGAACACTTCTGTCGCGTTGACCGCTGAAATCAAGGCCACCAGCAAAGCGGAAGTGCCGAAGGAATCGGATGCCAAGAAGGTGGGTGATACGCAGGTCGAAGTGGTCGTGACGGTCCCGTCTGGTTTTCCTTCCGGCACGAACTGGTTCACGCTGGCGTCAACGAGTGGAGTGAGCGAGTTGAAGCCCGTGGTATTCCTCCCCGCCACGCAGCTTGTTTCAGAGAAGGAACCCAATGGTAGCTATGGTCAGGCTCAGTCGATTGAACTGGGTGCAACAGTTTCGGGTGGCATCAAGGAATCGGGAGACGTGGATGTTTACCAGTTCTCTGGTAGCGCGGGCACGACCGTCTCCGCGACGATTCGCGCCACCACCGGAGGTTCAGCTCTCGATTCCATCCTGACGATCTATGACGCGGCCAATCGGATTCTTGCTTCGAACGACGATTCCGCCGGCGGGCCTGACTCGATGATTCGCCTTCGCCTCCCGAAGACGGGCGTTTACCGGATCAGCCTCCAGGACGCACATGATCGCGGCGGTCTCACTCACGTCTATTTGCTGGATGTTCAGGTGGTGGAGGAGTGACAGCTCGAGTGCGGTGGAACGGTCGTTGCGCAGCCTCTGCCGTGAACGTCACCGCCCGAAATATCCCTTGCAAAAGAGCGCCTCAAGAAGTTTTATATGCGTCCTTCGCTGGTGTGGCTGAGTAGCTCAGTTGGTAGAGCAGAGGATTGAAAATCCTTGTGTCGGCGGTTCAATTCCGTCCTCAGCCACCACTTCTAAATAACCCAATAAAATCAGGTTGTTTTAGGATTTCCCCTCTTGAAATTCGAGTGAAGTGCTACCATTTGTGCTACTTTATCCAGCCTTATCCGCTCCTGTCTGCCTGTGTTCTTAGGTGTCTCCGTTCGCCTCCGGTCTGGCGCTTGAACGGATCGTCATCGCTGGTGGTGAACCTCGGGTCGGTTTCTTTGCGCGACTTTTATGATTGGCGGAAGTCCGCGAATTGCGTGAGACGTTTCATGGCGTTCATTCCTCGCCATGCGCTTTTCGCCGAAAGGTTTGGTGGTGGAGAGAAAGAGGGGGGGGGCGCGATTTTGACGGGCGATGGACTGAGTGGATCGACTTGGTCTGGGATAATCTCCGTCCACCCGCTGTAAAGCTCGGTAAACGTGAGGGAATTCACGTAATCACCCTCCGTGCTGTCATCGCAATGCGCCACCGTGTCCGCCTCGACGGAGCCGGGCCGGGTGGTGTCCGGCGGGCCGCCGCGCGTGGGCACCTCGTGACGCAGCAGCGTGCCCGGCCGCGTGGCCGAGATCCCTTTCTTGGGATGCTGCACGCGCGAGGGCCGCAGCAGGCGGTCGATCTGCGCGGGGCTGATCTTCAGCAGCTGTTTCCTAAAAGCTTCCGGCAGCGG
>CAMCCU010000280.1 GCA_945872975.1 Pedosphaera parvula Ellin514 | reverse complement strand
GGCGCGGGCGCATTCGAGGTAGGTGACGTGTCCGCGGTGAAGGAGATCAAAGCAGCCATTGGTGACCACGAGCTTCCGGCCTTCGGTGCGAAGCTTCTCCCGCCAGGCGGGCAGCTGTTCCCAGGAAATGATTTTGTCCGCGCACTTCATGGCGGCGATGATGCTCGGAGGGAATCCGCTCAGGCAACGATTATTGACGAGGTGGAGGCTGCCGCGCTGCGGCAGCCCCGCCCGCGCAGAGCGGGCGGAAGGATCGATTCGGACGCCTGGCTTCTACACGAAATTGCGCCGCTCGGTGTGGCGCTGCTGCCGCAGCGCGGCCAGCTCCACCTCACTTGGGCAATGATACGTCAGCCATGGCAAGGCGCGGCGGCGCTGGTTTTCCCGGTTGACGTGCGGGCGGCGTTTGCGTTGCACTGTCGCGCATGATTCCACGACACGTTCTCAAGGCGGTTTTATCCACCACTGCATTTCTGTCGCTGACCGCGTTGTGCGCGCAGGCGGACGTCAAGCTGCACAATCTCTTCACCGACCACATGGTCTTGCAGCGCGACATCGCGGTGCCGGTCTGGGGCTGGGCGGATGACGGCGAGAAAGTCACGGTCGAGTTTCGCGGGAAGAAAGTTTCGACCACGGCCAAGGGCGGCAAGTGGATGGTGAAGCTTGGCAAGCTGAAGGCGGGCGGGCCGGATGAATTGAAGGTGAGCGGCAAGAACAGCATCACGCTCGCGGACGTGCTGGTCGGCGAGGTGTGGCTGGCCAGCGGCCAGTCGAACATGGAGTGGTCGATGCGTAACTCGTTTCAGCCGTTCGGCGACATTCTCGCGGCGAACAATCCGAAGCTGCGCTTGTTCACGGTGCCGAAGCTGAAGGCCGACGAGCCGGTGAAGGATGTCGTCTCGGCGTGGAAGGAAACGTCGCCCAGCTCGGTCTCGAACTTCTCCGCGGTGGCGTACTACTTTGGACTGAAGCTGCAGAAAGATTTGGGCGTGCCGGTCGGATTGATCCACACGTCGTGGGGAGGTTCGCCGGCGGAGGTCTGGATGAGCGACGCGGTCCTGACCGGCAATTCGGAATACAAGCGCGATATCGTGGATGCTTACGTTGCGCAGATGGGAAAACTCGCGGAGTCCACTGCGCAATGGGAGAAGGAACAGGCGCAGGCGAAGGCCGATGGCAAGCCGTTCACCAAGCGCAAGCCGGGCGGCGGCTGGAAGCCGAGCGAGCTTTACAACGGCATGATCGCGCCGCTGATTCCTTACGCCATCAAGGGAGCGATCTGGTATCAGGGCGAGTCGAATGCCGGACGCGCGCACCAGTATCGTTCGCTGTTCGTGGACATGGTGAAGAACTGGCGCAACGACTGGGCGCAGGGCGACTTCACGTTCCTTCAGGTTCAGCTCGCGCCGTTCATGCCGGTGAAGGATGAGCCGGCGGACAGCACGTGGGCGGAGCTGCGCGAGGCGCAGATTCACGCGACGAAGGTGCTGCCGAAGGTTGGTGCGGTTTCGATTTTGGATTATGGCGACCCGAAGGACATTCATCCGACGTGGAAACGTCCGGTGGGCAATCGTCTGGCGCTGGCGGCGCGCGGGATTGCGTATGGCGAGAAGTTCACCTGGTCCGGCCCTGAGTATCGCAGCGGCAAGGTGAAGGGAGACAAGGTTGTGCTGAGCTTTAATTTTACAGGCGACGGTCTGTTTGGCGCGGGGTCGCGTTCGGATAACGTTCCCAGTCCAAAAACATCCGACGGAGTCACGTTGAATTACAATCTCGCGAAGGGGTGGATCAATTCGCCGCTGACGGGCTTCGCGATCGCGGGCGAGGACCGCAAGTTCGTCTGGGCGAAGGCGGAGATCGAGGGCGACAAGGTCGTGGTCAGCAGCCCGCTGGTGCCAAAGCCGGTGGCGGTGCGCTATGGCTGGGCGGATTGTCCGGTGGTGAACTTGTATTGCTCGCCTGGATTTCAACAGGCGGGCTTGCCGGCTTCTCCGTTCCGCACGGACAACTGGCCGATGATCACCGCGCCGAAGACGGAGGCGAAGAAGTGAGGCGCGAGTTCCGGCACGGAATTCTTGTGGCGTTGGTCGCCATGCTCGCGGGCTGTGCTACGCCGGTGAAGCAGCCGGCTCCTATGAGCGCGACAGGAGGCGCGGTCTTGAGCAGCGAACTGATCTACGAGACGGCGCCGTTCCCGTCCTGCCACGCTTCCACCATCGAGGACACGCCGACGGGTATCGTCGCGGCGTGGTTCGGTGGCACGGATGAGAAAGATCCCGATGTCGGCATCTGGGTGTCGCGTCACGACGGCAGTAAATGGCTGCCCATCGTCGAGGTTGCGAATGGCGTGCAGGCCGACGGCAAGACGCGTTATCCGACGTGGAATCCGGTTCTGTTCCAGGCGAAGAACGGTCCGCTGCTGCTTTTCTACAAAGTGGGGCCGACCCCATCGCGCTGGTGGGGAATGCTGATGAAGTCGGGCGACGGCGGGAAGACGTGGTCGAAAGCCGAGCGGCTGCCCGAGGGCATTCTTGGTCCTATTCGCGCCAAGCCCGTGATGCTGGCTGACGGCACGCTGCTCTGTCCTTCCAGCTCGGAGCACGACGGCTGGCGGGTTCACATGGAGATGACGCGCGATCTGGGTGCGACATGGACGAAGACGACCGCGCTGAACGACGGGAAGGAATTCGGTGCGATTCAGCCGACGGTTCTCTTCCATCCGGGCAATCGATTGCAGGCGCTGAATCGCAGCCGGCAGGGACGTGTCACGGAGATTTGGTCCGACGACGGCGGCAGGACGTGGGGTCCGATGAAGGCGACGAGCCTGTTGAATCCGAGCGCGGGCATCGACGGAGTCACGTTGAAGGACGGTCGGCACTTGCTGGTTTACAACCCGGTGTCGCGCGGACGCACACCGTTGGTGCTCGGTCTGTCGAGGGACGGGAAGGAATGGCAGACCGTACTGACGCTCGAAAGTCAGCCGGGCGAGTATTCGTATCCCGCGATCATTCAGGCGGCGGACGGTCGCGTCCACATCACGTACACCTGGAAGCGCGAGAAGATCCGGCACTGGGCGGTCGACCCGACGAAGTTCTGACTCTTCGGTCAGGCTATTTGTGATTTGAAATTCAAAATTTCAAATTCATGCTGTCGCCCATGTTGAACGGACCAGTGCTCCAGTTGGAGCTTCCAGGCATCAAGAAACTCAAGAGCGGCAAGGTCCGCGAGATCTTCGATCTCGGCGACGCCTTCCTGCTCGTCGCCACCGACCGCATCTCCGCCTTCGACTGCATCATGCCCAACGGCATCCCGCGCAAGGGCGAGGTGCTCACGCAGCTCTCGCACTTCTGGTTCGAGCGCTTCGCGTCGTTGATTCCCAACCATCTGCTGGCGGGCGCGAATGATCCTCTCCCGGCCGCGCTGCAACCCTTCGCGGCAACGGTGGCCCGTCGCAGCATGATCGTGAAGAAGGCGAAGCCTCTCGCCATCGAGTGCGTCGTGCGCGGTTATCTCGCGGGCTCGGGCTGGAAGGAATATCGCAAGAGCCAGACCGTGTGCGGCATCAAGCTGCCGGCGGGTTTGCAGGAATCATCCGAGCTGCCGGAGCCGATCTTCACACCATCGACCAAGGCGGAGTCGGGCCATGATGAGAACATCTCGTTTGAGGAAGCGGCGAAAGTGACCGGCCCGGAGATCGCGGAGCAGGCGCGCGCGGCGAGCTTGAAGATTTACTCCGAAGCCCGGGCTTATGCGCGGCAGCGCGGCATCATCATCGCGGACACGAAATTCGAGTTCGGAATGTTTGAAGGAAAGCTCATCCTCATCGACGAAGTCCTGACGCCGGATTCGTCGCGCTTCTGGCCGGCGGATCAATATCAACCTGGCCGCAGTCAGCCGAGCTACGACAAGCAGTTCGTGCGTGATTACCTCGAGACGCTCGACTGGGACAAGACGCCGCCTGCGCCCGCGCTTCCGGCGGATGTCGTGGCGAAGACGCAGGCGAAATACTTCGAGGCATACGAGAAGATCACTGGCCATGCGTTGCCGGGCTGAATCGAGGAAGCTGTCATCATGGAGAAACTGATTCCTGCGGAGAGCTTCTTCTGCAGCCCGCATCCCGCTGCGCTCGACCTGCCGCATCTGATCACGGCGATTGATGCGGATTTGCTGGGCAAGATCGTTCATCTCACCAAGTCCAAGCCGGGACTCTGGGGTTTCTCCGCGCCGTTTGATGAGAACGATGTGTTCGATCGGGCGCGCGAGTCGGCGCCGATTGCGGCCTGGGCTTTTCCGGCGAATCAGGCGGAGCTGCTGTCCTTCGGATCGCTCGTGCAGGAGGCGGTTTTTGGGATCAAGCTGATGATGCTCGATTCCAGCTTCGACGAGGCGACGCTCGTCAGGCTCGCGACCACGACCGGCCAGCGTCTGGAGACTGGAGCCTTCATCATTCACGGCTATCAGGATCTGCCGACGCTTGGTGAGCTGATCGAGCGCTGCGGCTGGGCGTTGATCCCCATCGGCCCGGAGCGCAGCAAGGCGCTCTTCGTTGCGAGCAAGTCGCAGAGCGAATGGGTGGCCACGCTCAAGGGATGGTGCGAGCGTGATGGTCGAAACTGTGGCGAGTTGCGCGACGTTGGAGGCAAGCTGTTCATCGCGGATTCGCCGGCGCCGGAGAAGAATCGCGAGAACGCCATCGCCCATCGCATCGACCGCTTGCTCGGCGAATTGGAAAGCTACTTCGGCGGAAGCGACGGCGTGGGGGAGTTGGTCGAGCGACGTGTTCAAGCGCGGCGGAAGTTGCGAGAGGACATCGCGCGCTCGAAGCACGGCAGCCCGGGCGCCTGACCCAATCCGGCGATGCATGAACTGGTCGAGGATTTCATCCAGTATCTCCGCAACGAGCGCGGGCAATCTGAGAACACGCAGAAGACCTACTTCGCGCTGCTGAACCAGTTTGTGATCTGGGCCGTTCAGGAGGGTTTGAGCGGCTGGCCGGAGGTTCAGCTCAATCATCTCATGCGATTCCTCCAGCACGAACGCGAGCGGGCGCTCGTTAATCAGCCCGAGGAAAGCACGCGGCGTCTCAGCTCGGAGAGTGTCTATCTGGAGATCGCGGCGCTGCGCGCGTTCTATCGCTGGGCGGAGAACGAGAAGTTGCTGGCAGTGAATGCGGCGGAGAATCTCTCGCTGCCCCGACGTTGGAAGCGATTGCCCAAGGCGCTCACGAACGACGAAATCTCCCGCCTGCTCGCGCCGCTGATTCCCGAGACGCCGCCTTCGCTCTGCGATCAGGCGATCCTGGAGCTGGCGTATGCGTGCGGCTTGCGCATCTCGGAGCTGAGGACAATTCGATTGGAGCAGCTCCAGTTGGAGTCTGGCTTTATCAATGTCATCGGCAAGGGGAACAAGGAGCGCGTGGTGCCGCTTGGCCGGAAGGCGGTCGAGGCGTTGACTCACTATCTGGCGGCGGGGCGTCCGAAGCTGGTGGGGCGCAAGACGCCGTCGAACGTGTTTATCACACAGCGCGGCACGGCGTTCTCACGCGTCACGCTGTGGAAGCACATCAAGGAACGGGTCCGCTACGCTGGGATTGAGCGGAATATCACGCCGCACATGCTGCGACACAGCTTTGCCACGCATCTGCTGGAGCACGGCGCGGACTTGCGGGTGATCCAGGAGCTGCTCGGCCATGCGAACATCAGCACCACGGAGGTTTACACGCACGTTGCCGGGAGCCGCTTGCGCGAGGTTCACCGGAAGTTTCATCCGCGCGCGTGAGGCTGCGGCGGGAATGGGCCTGCCTGCTTACTCGAAGTCGTAGATGACGACCTTCGCGCAGTTCGGCTTGAAGGATTTCTCCACGAACTCGACGTGCAGCGGATGCACCTGGTAATCGTCCTGCGCCTTCTTGTCGGTGAACACGAGATTCAGCGCGATCTGATAGGATTGATCGACCACCGGGCGGTGGCTGCCGACCATCTTGCCGATGTGAAAGCTCAGCACGCCGGGGATCGGCTTCAGATACTTTTCGCCGCCCGCGAGGAGGTCGGCGACGGCGTTCGGTTTGTCAGGATGGGTCCAGAAGATGACGACGTGGGAGAACATGAGTATGACGATTTAATTGTCCGGCGCGGAGGATGTGGATGGCCAAACACTGGCGCAAGGATGAAATGGCTTCGGCGACAAAGTCTTGAGGCCAGCCGGTGCGCTTGACCTGCTCAGCCTGATGCGGTAACGGACTGCACGCATCTATGAACGCCAAGAATCTCTTCCGTGGAACAGCCGTCGCGCTGGTGGTCGGACTGTCGGTGTGGCAGGCGCAGGTCAGCCGCCGGTTGAAGGAGGAGCGGGATGCGTTGGCCGCTCGATCGGTGGCGCTGGAGGAATTGCACGCTGAGAACTCGCGCCTGAAACAAACTCAGATCGATCCCGACGAACTCAATCGGCTACGGAAGAATGCGGCTGAACTTCTGCGCCTTCGCGGCGAGACGGCGCAGCTTCGTCAGCAGCTCAAGACCCTTCGCGAATCCAAACCACCAGCGCCGGCCAAGGAATCCGCGCCCTCGGTCCTCTCGGTTGAATCGCCCGATGGACCGGTCCAGACCTTTACTTCGACTGTCAATGTGTTGCTCGCGCCCGGGCAATCGGTGGTCACTGGCGGCTGGCGGTTGCCCGACGGCAAGCGTGGCGTGGTCCTGGTCGAGCCTTCCTTTGTCAACGCCGCAGGTAATTTGTTGGACACCCCGGTCAGCGGTGGGCAGGTGGTGATTCAGGCGCGCTTCGTTGAGCTGTCCGACGAAGTGATGGTGAAGGCTGGGTTGGATTCTTTGAAGGCCGATGCGAAAGAAACCTCCGGCCACGGCGTTCTCGATGCCCGACAGGCAAAGGACATGATCGCGCTTCTTGAAGCGTCGCAGGGTGTCAATGTGCTCTCTGCTCCTCGCCTGTTGACGCTGGAAGGGCGGCAGGCGCAGATCAATGTCTCCCAGACGAAGACCATCAACGACGTTCAGGTTGAGCTCGGGCCTTCGCTCGATGTCGTGCCGCGCGTTTCGGCGGACGGGCGCGCCACGGATCTCAGCATCGTTGCGCGGATTAGGCTGGAAGCGAGCCCCGCCAAATAGCCGACCCGTTTGGTGCCCGGCATGGCTTGACCTTTGGCGTGCATTCGCGGACGCTCTTTCCCGGTTGCGGCAAAATGACGCTGCGCCGCACTAAATCAATGACCACTAAACTCATTCCCATCCTGG
>CAMCCU010000279.1 GCA_945872975.1 Pedosphaera parvula Ellin514 | reverse complement strand
AGTTCCGATCTGATTTACGGCAACTATACGCTCGCTAATGTCACTAATCGCTACGCTGCCTATGCCGCTCAGATCGATCTGCTGTCCAGCAGCCCGAGCGGCAGCATCCCTTACAACGTGACGAACGCTCCCGGCCGAATCGAGTTGATCGCCGAACGGCTCAACCTGAATCAAACCCGCCTCCGCGCTGAGTCGGCGGTAATCATCAAGACGGCCAATCTCGTCAGCAACAACCTGGCGGAGGTGGATGCGCCCCTGATCAATTTCGATGCGCGTTCGACCCAGCCCGTCTTCGTCATTACCAACCTCGCCCCGCAGACCGTCCGGCGTTTCGGCGGGACCGTGCGCGCGTGGTCGGCGGTGTGGGAGAACTTTGAAGCTTCTGGACTCGGAACAAATATCTCCACCAACTCGGTGACGTTTCATGTGCTGGTCGTCGAGAGCCAGCTTCGCTCACAGGTTCCTGTCGTCGTCAATGAGTTCGCCGCGCGCGCAACCAACGTTGTAATCGCGGATGGGTTGACTATTGGCCGCTCGTTCGCCGTGGAAGCGAATACTCTTCATCTGCTCTCCAGGTTGACGTTGCCGCCAGGCTCCGGGCTGGGAGCCAGCAACCTGATCAATGTGCGCCAGTTCACCAATGACGGAACGCTCAACCTCTCGGGGCCATCCATTTTCGGGACGGACCGGGCGCTCAGCTATTCAAACTACATCAATCGCGGAACGAACATTGCGTCGTCGCATGGAATCCGGACGCGCAATTTCGAGAACAGCGGGGCTCTCATCGCGAGCGGTGGAACGTTCCTGCTGGACTCCGTCACGGCATCCCTCATGGGAAACCCGCTCATTGTGTCCAATTCCCTGGTCACCAACCTGACGTTTGATTTCAACTTCGGGCTGCAAACCAATGTCTTCACGAATACCGTCACGTTGCAGGCAGCTTCCACGATTGAAGGCGTTTCAGATGTTGAGATTCGCGCCCGGGATCTGGTGTTTTCCAACTCTTACATCAATGCCGGATCGATCACTCTCAACGTGACAAACCGGCTGGTGGATTCGGGCGTGGACGCGACCAACTTCTGGAACGTCGGCGCAGGCTTCAACGTTCTCCGTCGTCCGACGACGAGCGATCTGTTTGGAACCTATCTCCGCTCGACCTCTCCGAGGTTCCAGTTGGTGGAACACGTTTGGGCGGGTGAAGACAGGGGCGGAGTTCCCGCTGGATTCTCCAACAACCTTGCCCTGGGCAAGTTGATCTTTGATGGCGGTGATCGGAGCACGTTCAGCCTCGCTGGAATCGGGTCCAGCAATGCTCTCTACGTTGACTACATCGAGCTCCTCAACTCGGCGACCAATTTCAATTCCTTGTTTGCCATCAATCCGAACCTGACCATCTATTTCGCGAATGCCAACGTGCCGGTCACCAAGTTGGATGGTGCGGCCGGAGGCCGTTTCCGTTGGGTGTCTAGTTTCACGGGCCCGCTGAGTTCCACGAACATCACGTATCCATCAGGGAGCAACTACACCTTCAACGTTGCCTTGGTGCGCAACAAGGATCTGGACTCCGATGGCGATGGTATTGTGAATTCCGATGATGAGACTCCCGTGTATGTCTCGGAAAGCGCCGTTCTGTCCGTCTCCTTGGCTGGATCGCAAGACCTTCGCGCCTTGCTCAGTTGGAATGCGCTGGCCTACTCCAGCAATTACCTCGAGTTCAAAGCCTCGGCTTCCGAGACGAACTGGCAGTTGCTTACGAATTTTCACATGGGTCCCTACACCTGGCCGGTGACGATTGATGACCCGATCAACAGGACTGGCGCCGCGAGGGTTTATCGACTGCGAGTGGATCCCGGACCTTAGTGAACCTCGGTTCAAGGTGTTTCAGGAAACGAGAATAAATAGTTAAGTGAAGGACCGGCTTTGATGCAACGCGTGATGAAACGATTGGTGCGAATTTTTATGACGAACAACATGCAGCTAAGGCAACGGAGTGTTGCCGGATGGTCGATCCCCGCCGGGTCGATGGTTGGTTTGTGGTGCTGTCTGTTGCTGGGGACGGGCTCGGTGGGATCGCTCGCTCAACCTGCCAACGACGATTTTGCGAATGCGATTGAGGTTTTTGGGACATCCGGCACGACCAATGGCGATACCTTCGGTGCCACCATTCAGGCAGGCGAACCCCGTTACCTGGCGGTTGGGGATCATTCGGTCTGGTACACTTGGGTCGCTCCTGATTTTGGCAGGCAGCAGGTGACCTTTGAAGCCAATGTGCCCAGCAGCGATGCCGTGGTGACTGTTTACACCGGCAGCGCCGTCAACGCGTTGACTCCGGTTCCCTTAAACAACGTTCCCGTCGCGAGCGCTGCCACCATCACGGCTTTTGGCGAAACCACATACCACATCGCAGTTACGGCAGGGGCGAATCCGGGTTTCTTCGGCCAGTTCAATCTGAACTGGAGTCTCGCTCAACCCGCGACTACGAACCGTTTTGCCGGCAAATTCCAATTCAGCCTCACCGACTACGCGGTTGGTGAATATGATTTCATTCCAGCTCCATTTGGGCCTCCAGCTCCGGCGATTCCTTTTCGCAGCGCGGATGGGGCTGTCATCACTGTCCTTCGCGTCGGCGGATCGGCGGGACGCGTTTCCGTGGATTACCGGACCATGGATGAAGTGCCCGCAACCTTGTTTGCCACCCAGATTGCTGATGTGACCAGCGTTACGAACGGTCCTGGGAGTTACACCAACCGGGGCACGTTCACCTACTTCTTTACCAACGCGTATACCCTCTCCTCGAATTATACGACGACGTTTATCTTCCCGACTAACTGGGCTTCCACCACCAGTTTCTGCGATGCAGGTCAAACCAACTGCATCAAGACCAACGTGCTCCAGAATTGCAGTCCGGATATTCTTTTGCAGTATGGCTGCCCGGGGAGTGATTACCTCCCGACCTCAGGGACATTGGTTTTCGATGAGTTCGAAACCATCAAAAAGTTCGTCGTCCCGGTGTTCGGAAATAGGTCTATTCCGCTAACCGGCACCCGCGACAAACAAGTCCTGCTCGAATTGTTCAATCAGCAGTTGGCTCCAGAAGAACTGGCCAACCCCACTGGTATCCTGCCTCCGCTTCGCGATAAATCCGGCAGCATCGCAACCTTAAGTATCACCGAATCCTTTCCGCTGAATGGCGGCACCAATTTCTTCATTGAACGGACAAGTTACGCCGTGGATGAAGACGGTGGAAGTGTCGTGGTTGATATCATCCTGCCGTCTGGAGCGGGTGGCGGTGTTCGTGTGGTGGTTGTTGGAGTGGAAAACGGCGGGTATGTGCCCAGCGCGGGTTCAGATTACGCCGCAGGGGCGCCGCAATCCTTCAATGAGCCGACCTATACCGATGGGAACACGGGCTTTGATAGTGCTCAGGATTTTGGACCTTCTTCGACGACCCTTACGTTTGCTGTAGGCGAAACCAGAAAACGCATTACCATCCCCATCCTCAACGACACGGACGTGGAGTTTAACGAAGACATTCTAGTGATCCTCGAGGGCCTCGGTGGCATCAATCCTCCCGTTCGTGGAAACGCCCGGGCTCTTGTCACCATCTTGTACGATGAACAGCCGGCCGGCGCTTTGGACCGTGAATGGAACCCGGACGACGTCAGTTACAGCACTCCTCGTTTTAATCCAACCCCGGGTGCTAACAACATCGTTCGCGCGGTGGGAGTGCAGGCGGACGACAAGACTGTTATTGCTGGCGACTTCACGGCCTTCAATTCGGTGCCCATCAACCGCATCGCCCGAATCCTGACCAACGGATTCCATGATGCGACGTTCAACCCCGGCACGGGTGCCGATGATTTTATCACTTCACTCGCGCTCTACCCGGCGCTTGGCAGCGCCAACGATGGCAAAATAATGGTGGGCGGCGGATTCACTTCGATGAACAACATCCAGCGCAATGGCATCGCGCGATTGAACACGGATGGCTCTCTCGACACTTCGTTCGATCCCGGACTCGGCGTGAATGGCGTTGTTCGCTCGGTGGCGTTGCAAAGCGACGGCAAGGTCGTCATCGGAGGTGAATTCACCCGGGTGAACGGCGTGAATCGTTACAACGTGGCCCGCTTGAATGTGGACGGCTCCTTGGATGAATCTTTTGAATCGGGCACCGGCTCGGATGGAATCATCTGGAGTGTTGCTGTAACCGAAACTCCATCGCGCAAGATTTTCGTCGGCGGCGAGTTCCTTGATTTTAATGGTTCATATCGCGGAAACATTGCGGCTTTGAATGAAGATGGTTCCTTGGATTCCAGCTTCGATCCGGCTGGTGGTGCGGATGGTCCGGTATACATCGTGGCTGCGCAGTCGGATGGCCGCCTGGTTGTCGGTGGTTACTTCGACGGAATCGATTATGTATCTCGTCCACGAATTGCCCGCCTCTTGAGCACAGGCGCCTTGGACTCGACGTTCAGGCCCGGTTCCGGCGCCAACGACGCCGTTTACTCGATCACATTCCAGCCAGACGGAAAGCTGATGGTGGGTGGTGTGTTCACTAGTTTCAATGGCACCCGTCGCACGGGGTTGACCCGGTTGTTCGTCAACGGCACGGTGGATACCAGTTTCCTCGACACGGCTTACAATCACTTTGCGGGCCTCGTGAACGACTTCGGGTTCGAGGCACCCAACTATGTGAACTCTGTCGCGCTCCAATCGGATGGCGGAGTGATGATCGGCGGGTCGTTCCATCAAGTCGGTGGTAACTTTGCGGCTCAGTTGAACAATAACGCCGCACCATATTTGTCGTCCTTCTTCTTCTCCTTTTTCGATTCGGAGTATTCTGTGTGGACGCGTGCGGACAAGCGGCCGCGTTATAACATCGCCCGTCTCATCGGCGGCTACACCGTTGGCCCTGGCAACGTGGGATACGTGCTCGAGCAAAATACCACGGACGAAAACTCCGGGCTCCTGACGGTTCCGCTGGAGCGTTTCGATGGTCGTTTGGGAACGATCAGCGCTACCGCAACCACTGCGGACAATCTCGCCACCAACGGCACGGATTTCGTCGCCGGTTTTACCAATCCGACTTGGTTTGAGAATTCGACTGGGGGTCAGCCCATATCGGTGGGCGAAGTCGGAGAGTCCTTCTTCCTGGTGAATATTACCGAGGATAGCTTCATCGAGGGCGACGAGCTGTTCGGATTGAGACTCACTGCTCCTGTTGGCAGCCTCAACCTGAGTGGCGACATCATTCCGTTGGGTGCCGCTCTGGCTCTCCCTGAAGCGGTGGCCACGATTTCGGACAACGACTTCAGCAAGGGCGTTCTCGCATTCTCGGCGGCGACTTATTACACGAATGAGAATGTTTCCTCCATGCGCGTGACGGTCGTTCGCACTAATGGCAGCAGTGGCTTGATCAGCGTGCGGTATTATACTTACAACGGTAGTGCGCTCAGCGGGTCGGACTACACCGGAGTGACTCTCGGCACATTGAGCTTTGGCTCCGGTGAAACCAGCAAGACGATCTCCATTCCGCTCAGCAACGACAATGCGGTCGAGCTCGACGAGAACTTCTTCCTCGTGCTTACCAACGCGACGGCTGGAGCCCGCATTTATTCTTCGGACCCGCTGGGCAACATCGCCACCAACAGTGTTACCGCCCAGTTGGTGATCATCGATAACGATTTGGCGTCCGGTTCCGGAAAGGCAAACTTCGGTTCCGCCACCTTTGCCGCCGCTGAGGCTTCCGGCACCGCCCAGATTACGGTTTACCGTTTGGGCGGTAGCGTGGGTCAACTGCAAGTCAGTGTAACAGCCTCCGGCGGGACCGCTGCGAACGGAGTGGATTTCAACGGTCTTACCAACGCGGTGGTCTGGGTCAACGGGGACGTGACGCCCAAGACAATTACGGTGCCGCTCTTCGATGATAGCTCGGTGGAGGGCGATGAAACGGTGAGCCTTAAGCTCGTCAGCCCGTTCCCGTTGAGCGCTACTGGATCCGTCAACACGGCGACTCTGACGATCACTGATGATGACTTCTACGGCGCACTGTCGTTCAGCCAGCGGTATTTCGATGCTGATGAGCGCGGAACGAACGTGACGATTACCGTCGTTCGCACGGGAGGTTCAGGTGGCACCGTTTCCGTGGATTACGCGACCGCTGACGATTCTGCGGTCAGCCCCACCGACTACCTCGCGGCGAGTGGCACTCTGACGTTCGGGCCGGGTGTCATTGCCACGAACTTCGACGTAACGATTATCAACAACACGAACCGGGATGTTGAGGAACGAACTTTAGGTCTGACATTGTCGGGATTTGTGAATGCCACTGCGGGAACCGTTGCGGCCGCCAACCTTCGGATTGTGGACGATGAAGCGGTTGGCGATCCTGCCGGATCCCTTGACACCACCTTCAATCCCCTGGCTGGCAGCTCGAACTCCATCTTCTCGCTGGTCCTTCAACCGGATGGCAAACTGCTGGCGGGTGGTGACTTTCGGACGCTCAACCGCACGCTCCGCAATCGCGTGGGCCGACTGAACACCGACGGCACCTTGGATCTCAGTTTCAATGCGTTGGGTGGTCCGAACGCTACCGTGCGAACCATGGCGCTCCAAGACGACGGGCGATTGGTCATCGGCGGATTCTTTACCTCCGTGCATAGCACGAACCGGAACCGTATCGCCAGGCTGTTGGCCGACGGAACGCTGGACCGGTTCTTCAATCCGGGTGCCGGCGCGGATAATCCGGTCTACTCCGTTGCCATTTGCCCAGATGGGCGCATTGCCGTGGGCGGCGCGTTCACGACGATGAACGGGATTTCGCGGCCCGGTATCGCTCTGCTGGAAACCAATGGAACGGTCAGCACGACCTTTAATCCAGGCTTGGGCGCGGCGGGAACGGTCTTTGCCGTCGCGGTCCAAACGGACGGCAAAATCCTCATCGGCGGCGATTTCGATTCTGTGAATGGCATCAGTCGCCCCCGGCTTGCTCGCTTGAACCGTGATGGCTCGGTCGACACGACCTTCGATGTGGGCACTGGACCGAACGCGTTGGTACGCGCTATAACTCTGCAATCGGATGGCAAAATTCTCATTGGCGGATCCTTCACCAACGTGAACGGCACGGCCCGCGGTCACCTGGCGAGATTGACCACGGCTGGTGCGATTGATAGCAGCTTCATGACGGCGGTGGTGGGCGGAGACGGAGACGTCAACGCCATCGCCCTTCAGTTTGATGGCAAAATCATCGTCGCTGGGGAGTTTTCGAGATTCAACG
>CAMCCU010000278.1 GCA_945872975.1 Pedosphaera parvula Ellin514 | reverse complement strand
CTGAGCGGGGCGACGTTGAACTTGAGTGTGGCGCAGACGCTGACGAGCCTGGCGTTTTCCAGCGGGACGTTGCAGGGCGGGGGCGACGTGACGATCACGGGGAACTTGAACTGGACGTTTGGGACGATGATGGCGGGGGCGCGGACGATCCTGGCCGGCGGCGCGACAGCCGGCTTCAGCGGGAACTCGACCAAGGGTCTCAACCGCACCTTGGACAACTCGGGCACGATTACTTACGGCGGCCTGGGGTTGACCTTTGGCTACACGGTGGTGGCGGCGGGCGTGATCAACAACCTGCCCGGCGGCGTGTTCAGCGTCACGGGAGACGGGGACTTCAGCCAGAGCCAGGCCGGGGCCCACGCCTTCAACAACAGCGGCACCTTCAACAAGTCCGGCGCGGGGACGACGACAGATTTTAGCGGCGTGACTTTCAACAACTCGAATGTGGTGAACATCTCCGCCGGATTTATGCAGCCAGACGGCGTTGCTTTCCCAGGCTCGGCGGCGCTGCAATCTGTGGTCGGAGGCACGCTGCGGTTGGCGGCGGGCAACCTCACTGGCGCGACCACTAATTCAGGCCAGTGGCTGGCGGGCGGTCGCGTGTTGTTTGATGCCGGCGGCTCGCGCCAGTTGGAAATCATGGGGCGTGACCTCGGCAATGTTCCAGCGGGCTACACGAACAACTTCGCCCACGGCACGCTGCAACTGGCTGGCGGCGTGACCGTCACCTTGGTCAATAGCGCGGACAATGTTCCCGGGCCGGAAGCGCTTTACGTGGACACCCTCATCATTCCCGCCGGGACCACGTTCAATCTGGCGGGCCTGCCGGTGTATGCGCGCAACACGCAGATCAGCGGGTCGGTGATCAATGGAACCATTTCCGTCGCGGTCGGCGAACAGTTCGGAGACTTGAAAGTGGATTCTCTCAGCGCGCCGGGAGGAGCGTCGGTCGGTGAAGCCATCGTGGTGAACTGGACGGTGCGCAACACCACCAATGCTTCCGCCGCCACGCCAGTGAGCACCTGGCAGGATCGCGTGGTGGTGTCCACCGATGCGAGCGCAGGCAACGGCGATGATCGCACACTCGCCACGATTCAGCACAGCGGGGTGCTCGCCATCAACGCGACTTACTCCACGAACGCCACGGTGACGTTGCCAAACAATCTGAGTGGAAATCTTCACCTGTTCGTGATTACGGATTCGGCGAACGCCGTTTATGAATTTGGTTTTGAAACCAACAACAGCTCGGCCGCGTTCCCTATCGCCATCGCTCTCCCGGATCTGGTGGTCAGCAACTTGATCGTGTCGGCCACGGGCACGGCCGGCGGAACGGTCCCGGTGACCTGGACAGTTACGAACCTCGGGCCGGGCAGCGCGACTGCGGATTGGGTGGACCGCATTTATATTTCCACCAATGCAACCTACGACGGCTCCGATACGCTGCTCGTCTCCGAACCGGCGGCGGCCTTCACGCCTCTGGCGGCAGGCGCCGCTTACACGCGAACCGGCAATGTGACGATTCCGGCGAATTACATCGGGCTGAATTATCTCCTGGTCATCGCGGATGGATCGGCGAACCAACTGGAAGCCGTCGAGACGAACAACGTGGCCGCCGTGCCCATCGAGATCAACGCCTCGGACCTCGAAGTGGCCGGACTGGAGGTCACGCCCGCCGCGCTGATCTCCGGCGCACAGATCGTGGTTCGCTGGAACGACACGAACTCCGGCGTCGGCCCGGCCCGCGGTCCGTGGAGCGACAGCTTGATCGTGAGCAACCTCACGACAGGCGTGAAGCTGGTGGAAACGATCATCTATTACGATCCCAACACCGGTGGCTCGATCAGCAACGGGCAGAGCCGCGCGCGCCAGTTTTCCTTCCGCCTGCCGGACGGTGCGGGCGGCGCGGGCACTCTGGCCTTTCTTGTCCGCGCCGATGTTTACAACGCGGTGCCGGAGTTCAATCCATCCGGCACGGGAGAGAACAACAACCTGAGCATCGCGACGCGCACCTCCACGCTCTCGGCGTATCCCGATCTGCGCGTGACCAATCTCACAGTGACGCCCTTGGTGCTCCAATCCGGCGCGGACGTTTCCGTGACGTGGGCCACCACGAACAGCGGCAATGGCCCGGTGGAAGCGCCGTTCTACGATCATCTGATCGTGCGCAACCGGACGACAGCGGAGACGCTGGTGAACACGGCGTTGTATTACAACCCGGCCGTCGCGACGAACGGGCCGATTGCGGGCGGGCAATCTCGAAGCCGGGGTTATTCCTTCCTGCTGCCAGACGGGGCGCGCGGTGCGGGCGAGTTCGAGTTCACCGTGACGAGCGACAGCACCAGCGCGATCTTTGAATACAACGCCACCGGCACGAGCGAGAGCAACAACGTGGCGGTGCTGGTCCGCAACTCGGCGCTCGCCCCCTACCCTGATTTGACTGTCAGCAATATCGCTGCACCCGCGACCGGATTGCCGGGGCAGCCGGTGGACATTACGTGGACGGTCGCCAACCTGGGAGCCGGTGCCGCGTCCGGTTCCTGGAACGATCAAGTATTCCTGGCGGACAATGCGGCGGGCGGGAATGCCATTTACCTCGTGTCCGTCTTTAACAGTTCCAGTCTGGGGGCAGGTGCTTCGACGACGCGCACGGCGCGCGTGACGCTCCCTGCGTTCAGCGCGGGCAATAAATTTTTCTTGGTGCGCGCGGATTCGGGCAACCAAATTTTTGAGTTGAACGAAACAAACAACACGGTCGTTGATGTTCAACCGATTCTTTTGCCCGCCAGTCTGAGCCTTGCCTTTTTAACGCACACATTTTCCGAAGCGGCAGGCACGAACGCAACCCAGGGAACAGTCATTCGCAACACGGCCACGGGCAGCGCGCTCGACGTAACGCTGACGAGCAGTGCTCCAGACAGTGCGGTCGTGCCGGCGCTCGTGACCATTCCGGCTGGCTCTGCATCGGTGAGTTTCCTGGTCGCGGCGCAGGACAATTCCCTGGTGGATGGCGATCGAACGATGGTGATCAGTGCCGTCGCGGGCGGGTTCAGTCCGGTATCGGACACGCTCACGGTCACCGACAACGATACCCGCGCGCTTTTCCTGCAGATCGTTTCCAGCACGGTGGCGGAGAACGCGGGCGCCGTCGCTGCGTTGGGCTACCTCACGCGGAATGCGGTGACGAACGAGGCCCTGGTGCTGACGCTCACCAGCGACAAACCGGGCAAGCTCACCGTACCCGCGACCGTCACGATGGCTCCCGGCGAACGCAACGCTGTGTTCGAGGTCGATGCGGTGGACAATGATTTCATCGACGGGGACGCTCTGGTCAAAATCCAGGCGGGCGCCTCGAACTACAACACTGTTTCAGCGACGGTCACGGTGACCGACAATGACACGGTCACTCTTTCCTTGAGCGTCGCCGACCCGGCCGTGACGGAAGGCAGCAGCAGCCCGGCCACCATTGGCACGGTCACGCGCTCGCTCGTGAACGGCCGCGATCTCGCAGTGCTGCTGAGCTCCACGCCGGGCGGGCTACTGTCATTGCCATCGCGCGTCACGATTCCATCGAACCAGCCTTCCGCCACATTCAACATCAATGTGCCGAACGACAACCTGGCAACCGGCCCGCGCACGGTGACGATCATCGGGAAAGCGTTGAGCGATCAGGGACTGATTCTCGAAACGAGCGCTGGTACGGTCCCGCTCCAGGTTCTGGATAATGATGGGCCGACGTTGACGCTCTCGTTGTCGAGCGACCTGGTGGCGGAAGGCAGCCTCGTGACCGGCAAAGTCACGCGCAACACGGCGACGAGCGGGGCGCTGTTGGTAACGCTCTCAAACAGCGCGCCCGGCGAGGCGCAAGTGCCGGCCCTGGTCACGATTCCCGCCGGCCAGGCTTTTGTGAACTTCACGATAGCAGGGACCATGGACGGAGTTTCAGACGGAATAAAACCGGTGACGATCACAGCCACGGCGTCTGGCTTCAACAATGGCTCGGCCAATCTGAACGTGAGCGACGTCGACGTGCCCGACTTGCGCGTGGCCAGTTTGATCGTGCCGACAAACGGGCTGACGGACAACCGCGTCATGATGACCTGGCAGGTGCTCAATGACGGCCTCGCGCCGGCCAGCGGTTCATGGGTCGATCGGATTTACATTTCCCAGGACGCGCAACCTGGCGACGACACGCTACTCAGCTCGGCCACATTCAATGGTTCGCTGGCCATCGGCCAGACATACACGCGGACGCAGTCGGTGCTGTTGCCTTCATCACCCGGCAACTTTTATATCCTGCTGGTCACGGACGCCGACGGCACGGTTACCGAGGGTTCGGAGCGCAACAACGTGACCGTCTCGGCTCTGCCGCTGACGATTGTCCCCGCTTATCGAGCCGCGGTGCAAACGGACGTGCAGGTCGCGGCCAACGGCACGCCGATTCCGATTCGGGGCCATGTTTACAATACGGCGGATGGTTCGCCCGGGCGCTTCAAGCTGGTAACGACACGCATCCAAGTGATGGGATCGCGCCGAGTGATCACGTCGGTTGCGGATGGCAACGGAGATTTTGCAACGATCTTTCAGCCGCTGCCAAACGAGGCGGGCCGCTACATCATTGGCGCCGATCATCCGCTTGTGATGGAAGACGCGAACCAGGACGAGTTCATGATTCTCGGTCTGCGGGCCACTCCAGAGCGGCTGGACGTCAAACTCGTGCCCAACGAACCGTTGAGCGGCCAGATCGCATTGCGCAACCTCGGCGAAGTCCCGTTCACCGGCTTGAGCGCGGTGGCGAATGTGTCAGCCGGAGTGAACGTGCAACTGAGCCTCACGAATCAGTTGAGCGGGATGAGCACGGGGCTGCTGTATTACACGATCTCTTCGACGATCACGCAGCAGGCGAACGCGACGTTCCAAATCCACATCATGTCGGCGGAAGGCGTGACGTTGGATGTGCCGGGGACTGCGACGGTCGTACCGCTGCGTCCGCAGTTGGCGGCGAGCCCGGCGTTCCTTGCGCGCGGGATTTTGAGAAACACGCAAACCATCGTCTCGTTTGAGGTTTCCAACAACGGCGGTGCGCCGAGCGGCGATTTGAGAGTGACATTGCCCGCGGTGCCGTGGATCTCGCTCCTCAGCACGTCGAACGTGGCTTCGCTCCTGCCGGGACAAAAAACCACGGTGACCCTGGCGTTGAACCCGCCGGCGGATCTTCCGTTGACGCGCTACGACGGCAACCTTGTTTTGGCCGGCGCGAACGCGGGTGTGAGCGTGCCGTTTCAGTTCCGCGCGCTCTCCGAGGCGGTGGGTGATCTGCGGGTGACGGTCAGTGATGAATACACTTATTTCGTGGCGGAAGCGCCGAAGGTGACGAATGCCACGGTGCGGGTGCGCGATGTCATCACCGGCAACGTGGTCGCGCAGGGCAGGACCGGGATCTCGGGCGAAATTCTGCTGGCGAACATTCACGAGGGCAGCTACTCGCTGGAAGTGAGCGCGGACAAACATTCCAGCTTCCGTGGACCGGTCACCATCGTGCCAGGCATCACGAACGCGGCGGAGCCTTTCATCTCGCGGCAGACGGTGACGTATCAATGGACGGTGGTGCCCATTGAGATTCAGGACACGTACCGGGTGGTGCTGCAATCGGTGTTTGAAACGGAGGTGCCGATTCCAAACGTGGTGGTGGAAGACCCGGCCATCATGCCGCTGGTCGTGGCCGGCCGGGAGACGCGATTTGAAATCAAGATTCGCAACGAAGGCCTGGTCGCGGCCAAGGGAGTGCGGCTGAACATCCCGCAGGACGCGGATTTTATCATCACCCCACTCGTCGAAGAGATCGGTACTCTTGCTGCAAAAAGCTCGATGAGCATTCCTGTTTCGATTCGCCACCGCAGCACCCCGGCGGGCAGGTTTATGGCGGCAGGAGGCGGTGCCCCTCCCGAGGGCTGCGAAGTAGAAGTTCATTCGTGTCTGCCCAAGATTCCGCTGAGTGTGGGTTACTACTACGAGTGCGGGCCGAACAATGTCCTGCAGAACCGCCCGATTGATCTGACTCCCATTTGCGTGGCGAAAAGCAGCTACGATTGTCTCACGAAAATTCTGGGGGCGTTTGAGGTGGATGCGGTCGAGGGGAATCTTTACAAAGCCAGTTGCGAAATCATCGATGCCCTGATCCAGTGTGCTGGAGATGATTTGTCCGAGTGCACGAAGGCGGCCATTCAGACGGCCTGTCGCACCGTGGTGGGCGGCCTGGCGGGTTTAGGTTCGGGCTTGAAGGGGTCCGCGGGATGCCTCTGCGACCTCATCTCGAAATTCCTCGACTGGCTGGACTTTGACATTCCTGAAGTGCATCTCCGCGGCGGCCCCAGTGGCGGCGGCTGGAGCATTGGCTTCACTCCGGTTTTCAACAGCTTCGGTGGAAGCGAAGGCGGCTGTGGTCCGGCCAGCATCTCGGCGTCGAGCGGAACAGCCATTTTCCCGGTGCGGTCCGCCGCAGCCTATAGCGCGGCTGCGCCAGCGCCCGGCGGCGTGTGCGCGAGAGTGCGCATCCGCCTGGAACAGGAGGCGGTGATGACGCGCACCGCGTTCCTCGGAACGCTGGAGATCGACAACGACGGCGGCGACAGCATCACCGGCATTCAGGTGACGCTTGATGTCCGTGACTCCGGAAACAATTCCGTGAACGAACTGTTCGGCTTCCGTCCGCCGCAGTTGACCGGATTGTCGGACGTGAGCGGGGGCGGCGTCATTGGTGCGGGCGGCTCGGCCTCGGCGCAATACACCTTCATCCCCACGCGCGACGCGGCTCCGCTCGCGCCCACGACGTATCACGTCGGCGGAACGCTGCGTTACATCGAGGGCGGACAGGAGGTGGTGGTGCCGCTGCTGTCGTCCACCATCACCGTCATGCCGGACGCGCGCCTTGAGCTGCTCTATTTCCAGCAGCGCGACGTGTACAGCGATGATCCGTTCACGCCGGAGACGGAGCCGGCGGAACCCTTCGCGCTCGGATTGCTGGTGAAGAACACCGGCGCGGGGGCGGCCAAGAATTTCCACATCACTTCCGCGCAGCCGAAGATCATCGAGAACGAAAAGGGCTTGTTGATCGATTTCAAGATCATCGGCACCCAGGTCGGCACGCAATCTCTCGCCCCGACTTTGACGGCGAACCTCGGCACCATTCCCGCGGGCGGATCGCAGGTGGCCCAGTGGCTCCTCACCTCCTCGCTGCAGGGCAAGTTCACTGAATACTCGGCCCGCTTTGAGCACGTGGATTCGCTGGGCATCGCCAATCTGTCGCTCATCGACAGCGTCGAGATTCACGAGCTGATCCACGCAGTGCGCGCGGCGCGGCCTGGCGATGACGCGGC
>CAMCCU010000277.1 GCA_945872975.1 Pedosphaera parvula Ellin514 | reverse complement strand
TCGATGACGAGCGAGCAGGTGCCGCAGATGCCTTCGCGGCAATCATGATCGAACGCGATCGGCTCCTCGCCCTTGTTCGCGAGCTCTTCGTTCACCACGTCGAGCATTTCTAGGAACGACATGTTCTCGTTCAGATCAGGCGACGTGTAGGTCTTGAACTGGCCTGCGGTATTGGCGTTCTTTTGCCGCCAGACTTTGAGAGTTACTTTCATGTGATTCGTTTTCTTGAGCCAAGGCGGGATCTCGCTCCCTTGGAGGGCGGGCCAACGTGAAATCCAATTTCACGCCCGGCAGCTCCATCCGGCAAGCCAGGCTCCATCAGTGCTCGGATCGCGTCGAAGACAACCTTGAACTGCTCATCGTACTTATCCTCCAGCGCGGCGAGCTTGCGCGCGAGGTCAGCATTCGATGCGAGCATCTGCCGGAGTTGCACGAAGGTCCGCATGATGGCGATGTTGACCTGCACCGCGCGCGGGCTGCGCAGGACGCTGGAAAGCATGGAGACGCCTTGCTCGGTGAAGGCGTAGGGGCGATAGGCGAGACCGCGGTGCTTCTTGGAAGTGGTCACAAATTGTGACCAGTTCGAGGGGGGAACTCCCGTTGATTTCGAGTGGCTTGCGCCCGAACTCATCACAGTTTGTGATGAGTTCACCGGCGATGCGGTCACAATTTGTGACCGCATAACTAACTGGGTTTCCTCTGCGGATAACTGAAACATGAAATCATCCGGGAAGCGTTCACTGTTACGCTTGACGGCTTGATTGAGCGTCCGCGCCTCAACGCCATAAAGCTCTGCCAGTTCAAAATCCAGCATCACCTTCTGTCCGCGCAGGAACAGAATCCGGCGCTCGATGCGCTCGGCTGGGATGAGAGTGGATTTGCTCATGGCTCGTATCTTGAGGTCACAAATTGTGACCTCACGTTTTCATCACTTATAGCTCCGCGTGCTCATGTGAACCTCTTCATAGATGAGCGGTTCCTTGTTCAGGATGGGCGCCTTGTCCGCCGCACCGGCGAACTCCCATGCGGCCACGAAAGCGAACTGATCATCACGTCGTTTCACATCGCCGGGATTCACGAGACCCTGCTTCGTCTCAGGATCGTCGGCGGTGTATTGATACTCCTCGCGGAAATGGCCGCCGCAGCTCTCCTCGCGCATCAGCGCGTCGCGGCACATCAGTTCGCCGAGCTCGATGAAGTCCGCGATGCGTCCGGCGCGTTCGAGCGATTGGTTCCAGTCCGCCGCCTCGCCGAGCACGCTGACGTTCTTCCAATATTCCTCGCGCAACGCGCTGATGGACGCGATGCCCTTCTCCAGGCCGGCCTTGGTGCGCGCCATGCCGCAGTGATCCCACATCAGCTTGCCGAGCTCCTTGTGGAAGCTGTCCGGCGTCCGCTTGCCCTTGTTGCCCAGCATCCGCTTCGTCAGCGTCTGCACGTTCTCTTCCGCTTCCTTGAATGCAGCGGTGTCCGTCGCCGGACGTTTGCCGGGATTCTGCGAGGCGAGATAGCCCGAGATCGTCGCAGGCAAGACGAAGTAGCCGTCGCTCAAGCCCTGCATGAGCGCGCTCGCGCCGAGACGGTTCGCGCCGTGGTCGGAGAAGTTCGCCTCGCCCAGCACGAACAAGCCGGGGACGTTGCTCATCAAATTGTAGTCCACCCAGAGACCGCCCATCGTGTAATGGACCGCCGGATAAATCCGCATCGGCGTCTGGTAGGCGCTCTCGTTCGTGATCTCGTGATACATCGCGAACAGATTGCCGTAACGCTCGCGCACCTTAGCCTCGCCGAGCCGCGCGATGGCGGCGGAGAAATCCAAATAGACGCCCAGGCCCGTCTCGCCGACGCCACGGCCCTCGTCGCAGACGGTCTTCGCCGCGCGTGAAGCGATGTCGCGCGGAGCGAGATTGCCGAACGCGGAATACATCCGTTCCAGATAATAATCGCGGTCACCTTCAGCGATGTCCGCCGGCTTCTTGCCGCAATCCTCTTTCTTCTTTGGCACCCAGACGCGGCCGTCGTTACGGAGCGATTCCGACATCAGCGTGAGCTTTGACTGGTAGTCGCCACTGACGGGAATGCACGTCGGATGAATCTGCGTGTAGCACGGATTGGCGAAGCACGCGCCGCGCTTGTAGGCGCGCCAGCCCGCCGTGACGTTCGCACCGCGCGCGTAGGTCGAGAGGTTGTAGACGTTGCCGTAACCGCCAGTCGCGAGCACGACCGCATCTCCGCTATGCCGCGTGATTTCGCCGGTCTGGAGATTGCGGACGATGATGCCCTTGGCGTGACCGTCCACGACCACGAGGTCGAGCATCTCGGCGTGCGTGTAGGATTTCACGCCGCCATTGCCGATCATCTTGTTCAGCGCGGAATAGGCACCGAGCAGGAGCTGCTGGCCAGTCTGACCACGCGCGTAGAACGTGCGCGAAACCTGTGCGCCGCCGAAGGAACGGTTGTCGAGCAGGCCGCCGTATTCGCGGGCGAAGGGAACGCCTTGCGCCGCGCATTGGTCGATGATGTTCACCGACACTTCGGCGAGGCGATGCACGTTGGCTTCGCGGGCGCGGAAGTCGCCGCCCTTGATCGTGTCGTAGAACAGACGATGCACGGAGTCGCCGTCGTTCTGATAATTCTTGGCTGCATTGATGCCGCCCTGGGCTGCGACCGAGTGCGCACGGCGCGGTGAATCGTGGAAGACGAAGTTGTGAACCTCGTAACCGAGCTCCGCGAGCGTGGCCGAAGCCGACGCCCCCGCGAGACCCGCGCCCACGACGATGATCTTATACTTCCGCTTGTTGGCCGGGTTGATCAGCTTGGTGGAAAACTTGTGAGTCTCCCACTTCTGATCGAGCGGGCCGGACGGGATGTTCGAGTTGAGAGTGGCCATAGCTAGACGCTCCTGCTTTCTGAAAAACACCAAACACCAAGATCCAAACACCAGACAAACACCAAGATACAAGTTCCAAACAATGCCACGGGACTTGGCTCGTGGGATTTGGAGCTTCTTTGGTTTTTGGTTTTTGGTTTTTGGAGTTTCATCGCTTCTCCTTTCCGTTCACTTCAGCGACGAGCGCGACGGGCGACGGTGACGTTTGCGTGAGCTGATGCTTCGCCTTCTCTGCGTAGTCGTAGCCAACGACACGCATGAAGATGCCGACCGGGATAATCGTGTAGCCAATGAAGATGGCGATGCTGGCAACCTTCGCGAAGGACTGAACGCGCGGCTCCCAAACATGATTGCGGAAACCGAGCGATTGAAACATCGCCGCCAAGCCGTGCCCGAGGTGCATGAAGAGCATCCCTTGGGCAATGAGGTAGAACAGGGTCACCCACCAGACCTGGAAGCCGAGAATCATCATCGCGTAAACATCCGGCACGCTCTCGCCGTGGAGAATGGTCGTCAGCTTGCGAAAGTCGCCGTGACCGTTGATGCCCGGCAGCAGCGCAGTGAAATGCGCGAGGTGATAGACCACGAACGCCAGAATCACCAACCCGCTCACCAGCATGTAACGCGAGCGCGTGGTGGAGCCGTAGGCCGAACCGCCGGCGTAGCCAACCGGCCGCGCCTCCTTGTTCAGCGCAGCGAGCGTGACGGCGGCGGCGATGTGCAATCCGACGCAAGCCAGAAGCCCGAGGCGCGCACCCCAGACCATCACGGGCTTGGACTTGAGGAAGTGGGCGTAGGTGTTGATGAGTTCGGGCTGGCCGAACACCTGGAGGTTGCCCAGCAAGTGTCCGATGACGAAGGCGAACAAGGCACAGCCGGTGAGGGCCATGATGTACTTCTTCCCCAGGGAGGATTGCCAGACTCGATTGATTAGGTTCATGGAGTCGTTGCCGGACACTTCCGGCTGATAATTTATAAAATGTATGAAGTCACGCGCAGGCAAGTCAACGAGGGGAAACAAGTATAAGCGCTCCTTCGCCGCTGGTGAATGGCGCTAATCGGCCAGCCACACAATTGAATCGCCTCAAGCCACGTCCATCACAGCAGACAGCGAACTGACCACACCGTCACCGCCCGGCACCGCCTTGCGATCGAGCAGCAACGACCTCATCCCGGCCGCGCGCGCGCCGTCGAAGTCCTCCGCCCGGCTGTCACCGATGTGGAGGATGGTCTCCGCCGGCAGATTCAGAGCGGCGGCAGCGCACTGGAAAATCGCCCGCGCCGGTTTCGTGAAACCCGCTTCGTGCGAAACAACAATCACGTCGAAGCACTCGACGAGCCCCAGCTCGCGCAGGAGCGGACGCAAACGCTCGTCCCAGTTCGAGACGATGGCGAGCTTCCATCCCCGCGCTCGAACTGCGGCCAGCGTAGGTCTCACGTCCTCGAACACGCGCCATGGATCGACCGTGGCAAACGCTTCATACATCGCGTCGAAGCACTCGCTACTCGGCGGTTCCGGGGAAAGGCCGGCGAAGGAATGGTTCACCAGTTCCCGCCAGGCCTCGCGGGAGTAATCGAATTCTCGACGCGCTTTCCAAGCGGCGGCGAATTGACGGTTCAACTGCTCCGGCACGACGCCCCTAATGCCGAACTGTTCAGCGACTCTGGCATAGACGTGGCCGACGGACGGCCAAGGTTCAATCAACGTTCCACCCACATCGAAGCTGACCGCGCTAATAGCCGCAGACTTGGTCACGGCTCCGCGCCCTCGCTCAACCGTGCCCGCAACGTCTCAGTGGAGACTTCCCCTTCCCATCGGCTGACGACGAGCGTGGCGACGCCGTTTCCGATGAGGTTCGTCAGGGCGCGGCATTCGCTCATGAAGCGATCGATGCCGACGAGAATGGCGAGCGATTCGATGGGCACGCCGGGAATGGTCGCGAGCGTCGCCGCCAGCGTGATGAAGCCTGCGCCGGTCACGCCGCTCGCACCTTTCGATGTGATCATCGCCACAAGCAGAAACTGGAGCTGTTGGCCGAGCGTGAGCGAGATGTTCGTGGCTTGCGCGAGAAAGAGCGCGGCCATCGTCATGTAGATGTTCGTGCCGTCGAGGTTGAAGCTGTAGCCAGTCGGGATGACGAGTCCGGCGGTGGACTTCGCGACACCGAGCCGCTGCATCTTCTGAATCATGCCGGGCAGCGCCGTCTCCGACGAACTCGTGCCGAGCACGAGCAGCAACTCGTCCTTGATGAATCGCAGATACGCGAAGATGGAGAAACCGCTCTTCCACGCAATCGCGCCGAGCACGACAACGACGAACAGAATCGCCGTGGCGTAGAAGCAGAGCATCAGCGCGAGCAACCGATGCAACGAGCCGAAGCCGTAGCTGCCAATCGTGAAACCCATCGCACCGAAAGCTCCCAGCGGCGCGGCCTTCACCACGATGCGCATGACGCCGAAGAACGCCTCCGCGATGTGATCGATGGCGCGAAGCAGCGGCCCACCCTTCTCGCGCATCGCCACGATGGCCAGCGCCATGAGCACGGCGATGAATAGCACCTGGAGCAAATCACCGGTGACGAACGGTTCGAGGAACGTCCCCGGGATAATGTTCATCAGGAAGGTCACGGTGTTCAGCGACTTGGCCTTCTGCGCGTAGGAATCGACAGCGGTCGGGTCGAGCGTCTTGGGATCGATGTTAAAGCCGTCGCCGGGCCGGACGACGTTCACCACGACAAGGCCGATGATGAGCGCGAGCGTGGATACGATTTCAAAGTAGAGCAGCGCCTTGAAGCCGAGCCGTCCGAGTTTCTTCAGCTCGCCCATCGACGCGATGCCGTGGACGACGGTGCAGAAGATGATCGGCGCGATCATCATCTTCACGAGCTTGATGAAGCCGTCGCCCAGCGGCTTGAGCGACCTGCCGGCCTCCGGGAAGAAACCACCCACCAACACGCCGAGCACCACGCCAATGATGACCTGCACGTAGAGATGGCGATACCACGGCTTGGCTGGTGATGGCGGAGCGGTGGCGTTCATGGATCGTGCGGTGTGTGTCGGCGGATGTTTTGCCACAACCGGCGAAGCGCGGGCGAGAGCTTAGTTGCGGACGACAGATCGCAGACTCATTTCCGCGCGGTCCATTCGTTCAGCCCGCGCTCGTCGGCGGGCGGCCTGGGCAATAACTGAAGCCGCTCCATCGCTTCCCCGATCAAGTAGAGGGAACCGGTGATGAGCAGGAACGGTTCAGTCTTGCTGCGAGTCAGTGCGTCCGCGAGCGATTCGCAGACCTCCACGCTGGCGGTGGGATTTGCGGCGCAACAGGCGGGGAGAAGTTCAGCAGGTGGAAGCGTGCGCTCGCTGTTCACGGGCACGAGCAAGATCCGACGCGCGAGCGGCGCGAGCGTTTCGGCGAGCCGACGCCAATCCTTGTCCGCCAGCACACCGAAGATCATGGCGGGCTGCGTGGCCGGAAACTGCTGCCGGAAAGCCGCAGCCAGGGCTTCGGCACTGGGGATGTTGTGAGCGCCATCGAGCAGAACCGTTTGTCCGCCCGGCGTGGTGGCAAGCTGCATTCGACCCGGCCATTGCACACGCGACAGGCCGGCGCGAATGGTTTCCTCCGCGACAGGAATATTCGATTCCAGTGCGCGAACAGTGGCGACAGCAACGGCGGCATTGAGGCGTTGATGCTCGCCGAGCAACGGAAGCCTGGCCGCGTCCAGGAACTCGCCACGAGCGTCATTCAGATCGATGACAGTGAGCAGAGAGTCCAACTGTTGAGCAGTGTTCGCGATGACTTCCAAGCCTCGTCCTGGTTCCGCAGCGGTGACAACTGGGACCCCCGGCTTGATGATGCCGGCCTTCTCAGCAGCGATCTTCCCATGCGTGTCGCCGAGCCATTGCTGGTGGTCGAGGTCGATGTTAGTGATGACACTCGCGAGCGGCGTCACGATGTTCGTGGAGTCCAGCCGACCGCCCAACCCGGTTTCCCAGATGACCAGATCGCATCGTTGCTCCGCGAAATGACGCAAGGCAATCACGGTCACGACTTCAAACAACGTCGGATGCGCCTCGACAGAGAACTGCTTCAGGAACGGCTGAATTTCTTGGACGAACCGGGCGACATCGTTCTCCGAGATCGGCTGGCGATTCACCTGGATGCGTTCGGTGAAGGAAACCAGATGCGGCGAGGTAAACAACCCGACCCGCAAGCCCGCCGCGCGATAGATGCTTTCCAGCATGGCGCAGGTGGACCCCTTGCCGTTCGTGCCAGCAACGTGGATGAAGCGTAGGCGGTTCTGCGGAGAATTCACCTGGGCCGCAAGCTGGCGCGTGTTGTCCAAGCCGGGCCTGGACCCGAACACTCTCAAGCCTTGCAGAAGGTCGATTGCCTCAGCGTAAGTCATTTGTATTTTGCATTGTCCGATGCCAGTGCCGACTCAGTATCTTTACTGGCGAGTATTCCCCGATGCCCGGGCGCGCTGA
>CAMCCU010000276.1 GCA_945872975.1 Pedosphaera parvula Ellin514 | reverse complement strand
TCGCGCATCGGCACCAGCGCCATCGCCTCCGACCCGATGCCCCCGAACGAGAGCGACGTTTACATGTTTTACAAGCCGCTCACCGACTGGCCGAAGTCGCCGGGCCGTCCGACGAGCAAGGCTGAGTTGCGCGAGCAGGTCGAGGCTGCGCTCAAGAAGATCAACCCCGCCTATGACCTGCTTTTCGCCCAGCCCATCGAGATGCGGTTCAACGAAATGCTCGAAGGCACCAAGGCCGAACTGGCCGTCAAGATTTTCGGGAACGACTACGATTTGCTCGAACCGCTCGCCGGACAAATCAAGGGCATCCTCGAAAACACCCCCGGCGTGGCGGAGGTGGAATACGAAACCGAGGGCCGCACCCCGCAGTTGCAGATGAACATCAAACGCGAGGTGTTGCGCCGGTATAATATTCAGGCTGGCGAGGTGAACAGGGCCGTCCACGCCGCCCTCGCGGGACAGGTGGCCGGGCAACTCGTCGAGGGCAACCGCCGGTTCGACATCATGGTGCGGATGCCGGAGGAACTGCGCGCCGATGATGAGGAAATCAAGAAGCTGCCCCTGCGCGTGGGAGAAAGCGGGATGCTCCCGCTCGGCCAGGTGGTGGAGTTCACCACCCTCAAGACCGTCGAACCCATCCAGCGCGAAAGCGGCCAGCGCCGCGCCGCGCTCATGGTGAACCTCAAGACACGCGACATCGAAGGTTACGTGCGCGCCGCCGAACAAAGCATCCGCGAGCAGGTGAAGCTACCCGACGGCTACCTAGTGGAGTTCGGTGGGCAGTTTCAGAACTTGCAGGAGGCGCGCGCTCGGCTCGCGGTTGTGGTGCCGTCGGCGCTCCTGCTCATTTTCGTGCTCATCTTCCTCGCGTTCGGTTCGCTGCGGCAGGCGTTGCTGGTTTATTCCGGCATCCCGCTCGCGGTCACCGGCGGCGTGGCGGCGCTATGGCTGCGCGGGATGCCCTTCAGCATCACGGCGGCAGTCGGCTTCATCGCGCTGACCGGCGTGGCCGTGCTGAATGGCATGGTGCTGGTCAGCTATTTCAACCAACTGCGCGAGGAGGGCAAGGAGTTGCTCGCGTCGGTCATCGAAGGATCGATCACACGGTTGCGCCCGGTGCTGATGACCGCCGCCGTCGCCAGTCTCGGCTTCGTTCCGATGGCGCTTGCCACGGGCGCGGGAGCAGAAGTGCAGCGTCCGCTCGCGACCGTCGTGATCGGAGGCATCTTGAGCTCCACGCTTCTCACGCTGGTTTTGCTGCCCGTGCTGTATGCGTGGTTTGAAGGCAGAAGCGCCAAGGTCAACGTTCAACATTGAAACAAAATCCCTGACGCCGATAAACCAATCACGTGAAGTCTATCACTCCAATCTTCGCCTGCCTGCTGACCGCGCTGACCGCTTCCGCGCATGGGATCTCCGACGCGGACAAGCAGGGCATTCTGGAAGGCGGCAACCTCGAATATCTCAAGCTCGGCGCGACTCACATGCTGACGGGCTACGATCATCTGCTCTTCCTGTTTGGCGTGATGTTCTTTCTGACGCGGCTGCGGGATGTGGTGAAGTTTATCACGGCCTTCACGGTCGGCCATTGCCTCACACTGGTCTTCGCCACGTTGCTGCACATCCAGGCGAACTACTACCTCGTGGATGCCGTGATTGCCCTGACCGTCTGTTACAAGGCGTTCGACAATCTCGACGGGTTCAGGAAATACATCGAGGTGCAACCGCCCAACCTGCTCGTGGCGGTGTTCGTGTTCGGATTGATTCACGGCTTCGGACTTTCCACCCGCCTGCAAACGCTCCCGCTCGGCCAGGAAGGTCTCGTGCTGCGTATCCTCTCGTTCAATCTCGGCGTGGAGCTGGGCCAGATCGCGGCGCTCGCCGGCATGGGGATCGTCCTGGCGGGCTGGCGCAAGACCGCCTCGTTCGCGAAGTTCAGCAAGGTGGCGAACGCCGCGCTGATGTTCGCCGGGCTGCTCCTGCTCCTGATGCAATTGCACGGCTACCAGCACACGCGGTTCCCGGAAGAATTCCCACTCAACAAGGACGAGCATTTCGAGCTGCACCAGAAGATGGAGGACAGCCGCGATCCGGGGACGGACACGGAGACCAGCTCGACCACGGAGATTTCATCACCACTCAACCAACGTCGATAAACTACCGATCAACGAACAACTATGAAAACCACCACGCTCCTCGCCCTGTGCCTTCTGGCCTCCCTCTCCACCGCCACGACCATCCTGGCGCAGGAAAAGAAACCCGCTCCCGCAGCGGACGGCGGCGGCCACAGTCACTTCACCAAAATCCCCGCGGCTGTGCCGGAGATTTGGAAGAAGATTCATCAACAGCAGGCCGAGCTGATCAAAACCGTGGCCAAGAAGGATTTGGGCGAAGCGCACGATCACGCCTTCGCCATTCGCGACCTGGTGAAAGCCTTGCCCTCCAAAGTCGCTGCCGAGCACAAAGCCGCTGCCGAGGCCGGCGTGAAGGAAATCCGGAAGCTCGCCGCCGACATCGACAAGTCCGGTGCCGCCAGAGCGCAGAAGGCCACTGAAGCGAACGTGAAGAAAATGGGCGACGCCATCCTCGCCCTGCAAGCCAAGCTCCAGCCCGCCGAAGTCAACAAGTAGGAACCCAAAACCAGGAGTCACATGAAAAAATCATTCCCCCTTTTCGCTCTGCTTGGTGCGCTTTGCGCCGGGTTGTTCGCCGCTCCCAGCTCAGCCAAGGACACCGAGCATAAGCACAAAGGCGGACCGAATGGCGGAAGGCTCTTCGGACAAGTCCAGCCGCACGCCGAGTTCCTCGTGCAAAAGGATCGCACCGTGGCGATCAGCTTTTACGACGAAGCGATGAAGCTCGTTCCCGTCGGGGCGCAGACCGCGACGCTCGTGGCGGAGACGAAAGCAGGCAAGACGAAGATCGAGTTTGAGCGCAAGGGCAACGCGCTCGTCAGCAAAGGCACCCTGCCCGAAGGCGACGGCTACAACCTCGTGCTGCAATTCAAACAAGCTGCGGAAGCGAAGCCGCAGAATTTCCGCTTCAAGTTCGAGACCCACGATTGCGGTGAATGCCGGCGCATGGAATACGCCTGCACCTGCGATCACTGACGACGGCTGTTCGCTCCAGGCCCGAGCTGCGACAACGCATCTCGGGCCTTCGCTTTTCTTCCGACAGTGGCCGCAAAAACAAGTTCCGCCGCGCGGAACTGATTCCAACCAGCGGTGTCTAATTGGTTGTGATGTTCGTGCTTTCACTCAGCAAGGTTTCCTTCACATGATTTCTCCCAGTCCATTCCACGACCATTGAACCTATGAACCGCCCACCACCGCCCCGCGAGGTTTTCCAGAAGCTGCTCGCCAACATCGAGCGCGTCATCCACGGCCAGACCGATGCGCTTCGCAAGGTGCTGGCCGCGTTCGCCAGCGACGGCCATGTGCTGCTGGAAGACTTTCCTGGCACCGGCAAGACCACCCTCGCCAAGGCGCTCGCCCGGTCCATCGACGCGAAGTTCAAACGCGTCCAGTTCACGCCCGACCTGCTGCCCAGCGACATCCTCGGCGTCTCCATCTACAACCAGCGCGAGCAGGTGTTTCAGTTTCACGAGGGCCCGGTCTTCACCAACATCCTGCTCGCGGACGAGATCAATCGCGCCTCGCCCCGCACGCAGTCCGCGCTGCTCGAAGCGATGGGCGAAGGCCAGGTGAGCGTGGAAGGCGAACGACTGCGGCTGCCAGATTTGTTCTTCGTGATCGCGACGCAGAACCCGGTCGAGTTTCGTGGCACGTATCCGCTGCCCGAGGCGCAGATGGATCGCTTCGCCCTCCAGTTCACGCTCGGCTACGTCACGCCCGAGCAGGAGGTCGCGATCCTCTCGGCTCAGGCGGATAACCATCCGCTCGAACGCATCTCCTCCTGCGTCTCCGCCGCCGACATTGCGAACCTCAAGGCCGCCGTGCGCCAGGTGAAGATCAGCGAGGAGCTCAAGCGCTACATCGTCGATCTGACCGGCGCGACGCGGCATGTCGCCGGTGTTCAGCTGGGCGCCAGTCCGCGCGCCTCGCTGGCTTTGATGAAGGCGGCCCAAGCTCTCGCGGTGTTCGACGGACTCGCCTTCGTGACACCGGATCAGATCCAGGAAATGGCGTCACCCGTGATCGCGCACCGGCTGTCGCTGGAACCGCAGGCGAAGTTCTCCGGCCTGTCCGCCGCTGGCATCGTCGCCGACATCGTGAAGAAGATTCCCGTGCCCGCCTGAAGCGATGTTCTCGTACCGCCTATACCGGTTCGTCTCGTGGATTCGTTACACGGTCCCGCGCCGCTTCACGCCGGCGGGACTGCTCGCCCTCATCGCGCTGGCGGCGAGCGGAGCGGTCGGGGCGGACATGGATCAAACCGTCGCGTTCCAAATCTTCGCCTTCCTCCTTTCGCTGCTGCTCGTGTCGATGCTGGCCGCGCCCTTCTTCCGTGGCCGGTTCGTTGCGCGAAGAATTTTGCCGAGGTTCGGCAGCGTTGGTCAGCCGCTCGCCTACCATGTAGTGGTGCGCAACGCCACACGACGAACTCAGCGGACTCTGGAAGTGATCGATGAACTTCTCGACCCGCGTCCGACCAGGGCGGAGTTCACCCGCGCACGGCGTCGGCTGGTGCTCGAAGGCTTTCGCAAGCTGCGGCTGGCCGCTCCCGTTCCGTTCCAACCCATCGCTTCGGGCGTGAAGCCCGTCGCATTACCAAACCTGCGCGAGCACGCCGAAGCCACGGTTCGCTCCGAGCTGATTCCGCTCCGGCGCGGCGCGCTGCGCTTCGCCGCCGTCATCATCGCGCGGCCGGATCCGCTGGGGCTGTTCCGTGGATTCATCCGCACGCCGCTGCCGCAGTCCGTCCTGATTTTGCCGAAGCGTTATCCGTTGCCGAACTTCACGCTACCCGGCTCGCGCACCTATCAACGCGGCGGCGTGGCGCTCGCCTCCGCCATTGGCGAATCCGACGAGTTCGTGGCGCTGCGCGACTATCGGCCCGGCGATCCGCTACGGCACATTCATTGGCGGAGCTGGGCGCGGCATGGACGTCCCGTCGTGAAGGAATTCCAGGACGAGTTCTTCGTCCGCCACGCGCTGATTCTCGACACGTTCGCGAACAACGAACAGCGGGCGGTCTTTGAAGAAGCCGTGTCCGTCGCCGCGTCGTTCGCCTGCACGGTCGGGACACAGGAGACCTTGCTCGACCTGCTGTTCGTCGGACCGCAGGCCGTCTGCGTCACGACGGGACGCGGCCTCGGCCAGGCCGAACAGGCGCTGGAAGCCCTCGCCGCCGTGCAACCCGGCACTGCGCAGCCCTTCAGCGCACTGGAGGAACTGGTCATGCGCTACGCGGGCGCGGTCTGCGGCTGCGTGTGCGTGTTCCTCAGTTGGGACGAAGCCCGCCGTGAACTCGTGCGCAAACTAGAAGCGCGCGGTCTGCCCGTGGTAGTTCTCCTGATCACCGGTCCCTCCACTTCAAAGCGCGAGGCCTCAATTCCGGTCGCGGAACGCTCGGAACATTTCTTTATCCTCGAAGCCGGCCAGATCGCGGAAGGCCTGCAACGTCTGGGAAAGGAGCTGGCGTGAACACGCCGCCGTTCCTGATCGGAGCCGCGCTCCTGTTCTGGGGCGCACAGGCGGGCTGGCTTTGGCTCGGCGCGCTGGCGGCCGTGGTGCTGGAAGCGCCGCGGCTGGCGAAGACCCGGCTGCAATTCGCGCAGGCGGACCTGGACCGCATCTGGAACCTCTGCTTCGTTCTGTTCTTCGGCGCGATGGTGGTGGCATTTGTGACCAGCGACGGCGCGTCCGCGCTGAACAACGTAGCGAACAACAACTCGATCGCCAACCGCATCGACGCGCTCAACAAAGGCGGGCGCTCCGTCATCCTCGTGCTGCTGTGGCTGCCACTCATCTACCTGCCCATCGCCGTGGCGCAGGCGTTCAGCGAACAGGAACGGATGGACTGGAGCACGTTCTCCTGGTGGCTGCGCAGGCAGCGCGGGAAGAATAATCCGCGTCCGGCTGGCTCCGGATTGAACGTCGCATGGCCGTACTTCGCGCTCTGTCTGCTGGCCACCAGCGCCGCCAACCAGCGCACGCTCTACTTTCCCATTGGCATCGCGGTGCTGGCGGGCTGGGCGCTCTGGAGCCGGCGTTCGAGGAGCGTTCCCATCGGGATCTGGGTGACGTTTCTGCTGATGGCGCTGAGCGCGGCGTTCACCGCTGAACTCGGAATGCGCCAGATGCAGATGGTGATGCAGCGTCTGGAGAGCACGCTCATCGCGCGGTTCGGCAGCGGGCGAGGATTCGAGCCCAAGGAGCAGCGGACCGGACTGGGATCGGTGGGCCGGATGAAGCTGTCCGGGAGCATCGTGCTGCATGTCGAGGCAACGGGCATGCCGCCTGCATTGCTCCGGGAAGCGAGCTACAAGCTTTTCATCCCGCCGGCGACCTGGGTCGCGACGAAACGGAACTTTCACGACGTCATTCCTGAAACCGATCTCACGACGTGGAAGCTTCTTCCCAACAAACCGACGCGCCAGCAGGTGACCATCTCCGGATTTCTCTCCGGCGGCTCGGGCCTGCTGCCCATGCCCAATGGCGTGGCGAAGATCTTCGATCTGCCCGCCGTGCAGTTTGAAACGAACCAGCTCGGCGCGATGAACGTCGCGGAAGGTCCGGGCTTCTATCGCGTCCAGTCGCACTACGACGAAGGGGCGTCCATCGACAGCCCGCCCGATTCGACCGACGAAGACATTCCCAAGATGGAGCGGCCCGCCCTCAAGCAGATCGCCGAGGAACTGATGCTGCGCGACCTCTCGCCCGCCATGGCATTGAAGAAGGTCAGCGAGTTCTTCGCGCGCGAGTTTCAATACACGACGTGGCAGGGCGAACCCAAGCGTTCGCGGACCAACGATTCACCGCTGACGCGCTTCCTGCTTCAGGATCGCGCCGGGCATTGCGAGCACTTCGCCACCGCCACTGTTCTGCTGCTGCGCGAGGCGGGCATCCCGGCGCGTTACGCCGTCGGCTACTCGGTGCAGGAACCCAGGGGCGGCGAATGGATCGTGAGGGAACGTCACGGGCACGCGTGGTGCCTCGCGTGGGTGGACGGCGCGTGGCGCGACGTGGATACCACGCCGGGCAGTTGGGCCGCCTTGGAGTCGACGCGGGCGACGTTCTTGGAAAAGATCTCTGACGCATGGTCGAGCGCATGGTTCGCCTTCTCGAAATGGCGCTGGGGTCCGGGTGAGTGGAAGCAATATGTCCTCTGGCTCATCGTGCCTCTCATCCTGATTGCCGGCTGGCGCTTGATGTCGCAGAAGCAATGGAACCGCGCACGCGACAAGGCATCGGGCAAGGGCGGGCGACGATCGTTCCCAGGAATTGATTCCGAGTTTTA
>CAMCCU010000275.1 GCA_945872975.1 Pedosphaera parvula Ellin514 | reverse complement strand
GGGAAACGGGGTTCATGGCGTCGAGATTACGCCTCGCGCTCTTGCCGACAAGCAGTCAGTTGGGTCAGGGTGTGATCGGAAGTGGAGTGCGGGCAGGTGGCAATTGTCGCGCTGCGACAATTCCACCCGCGTTCAGCGGGTGGTGAAGCAGTTGATTGCGCCGGGCGGCCTCAAGTTCGTTGCGCCGCTGGACGCAGCGCTACTCGTCGCAGCGCGACGAGTCCCACCTTTCCTCTCCTGCCCGCCACTTGAAATGAATGAAACTGCGCTTCAATCGTTGGTTCCTGACCACTTCTGGAGATAGCGATGCACTTTCCCAGGACGCTTGTGATCGCTGTCGGCGAGGCGTTCTGCAGGCTCGGTATTGAGCAAGGCTCCGTCTGCCCCAAGCACGAGCAGGACTGGGATTCCGCGCGTCAATCGGTCGCCAAGCCGGGTGACCAGAGCTGCATTGCGGTCAACGCCAGTGCGCTTGTTCACGTCCACCAAGACCAGCACGTAATGGGCATTCAGCTCGCGGGAAATGCGGCGATCATTCTTGAGCAAGCGGTGCATGCTTTGACTGTCACTGCACCAGTTCGCGCCGAGACTGAGCAACACCCGCTTCTGCTGCACCTTCGCTTCTGCCAGCGCCGCCGCGAGCTGCTGCTCGCCCTCCGCTTGTGGGTCGTAGATCTCCGGCGCGGCAGAGTTCCCATCGCTCTGGGCAGTCGCGCAACCATTGAGAAAAAGAGTGAGAGCCAGCACGCCTGACAGAGCGAACGTAGCGAAGATGATTCGACCTGCTTTCACGCGGCTGGCACCGGGCCCTGCATCTTGATGTGCGAGAGTTTCCCTCACGGCTTCGCCTTCGGAAGGGTCATGTCCGCCGCATAATCCGCCCGTCAGCGGGCTGTGATGTTCACTTCGAACATCGGGTTCAGACTTCGACGCTCTTGCCCGGCTCTGGCTGGACGACGTTGATCTTCGGGTGACGCATGCGGATTTGTTCCTCGAACCACTGGCGCGAATCAACGTCGCCATGGCCGAGCAGGACGGTGCGCGGGTTCACCTGCCCGACGAAGTCGAGGAGTTCCTCGCGATTCGCGTGAGCCGTGAGATCGAAGTCCTGAACTTCGCAGCGCTTGGTGACTTCGCCACCGCTGCCGCTGAAGATGAACGTCTCGCCCTGCTTCGCCGCTTTGAGACGTCCACCCGGCGTTTCAGGGTCCGCGTAACCGACGAAGAAGATGGCCTGCCGCTCATCGCCGATCATGCGAGTGGCGAGATCGTGCGCGGCGGTGTGCTCGCTCATCATGCCGGCGGTGACGACAAAGATGCGGCTGCCGGTGAGCTTCATTTTCTCGGCCTGCCCCTTTTCGAGGACGACGAGATTCAGCGCTTCCGTGAGGCGCATGCTCTGGTGCTGGCGATGTGCACGATGGGCCTCGATGTCGTAGATCTCCGTGAAGACACGTCCGAGTCCGCCAATGTAAATGGGCTGGTTCTTGAGCTGGCCGCTCCGCATGAGCAGCGCGAGCAGCGCGAGGATTTCCTGGGTGCGTCCGAGCGCAAAGGTCGGGATGAGGATCGAGCCTTTGCGGGCGATGACCTGATGCAGCGCATCGGTGAGACGCTTGATCTCGGCTTCACGTGTGAAGCCCACCGGCGTGGCGCGATTGCCTCGGGTCGTCTCCATGATGAGGACATCGGCCTGCACGTCTTCGAAGCGCGCACCCTTGAGAATGGTTTGATCGCGGAAGCAGACGTCGCCGGTGTAGAACAAGGTTTGGTTCTTGCCGCGAACCATGATGCCGGCGGAGCCGAGCGCGTGGCCGGCGTCGTAGAATTCCAGCGTGGGCGAGGGAAGTCCGGCGCGGGACTTGTGATGCGCAGCCCATTCGATTTCGCGGTTGAACTTGTAGCCCTGGAAGTGCGGCGCCATTTCATCCACATCTTCGTGCGTGTAGAGCGGGTATTCCTTGATGCCCATCTCGTCGCGCTGCCGCTTCATCACGTTCACCGAATTATGCAGCACGCGTTCAGAGATCAGGTAGCTCAGCTCCGTGAACATCACATGCGCCTTGGGGAAATGCCGCGCCGCAATCGGCAGCGATCCAATATGATCGTGGTGACAGTGCGAAATGGCGATGGCGTCCACGTCCTCCTTGGCGATGTGCTTGTAGAGGGGAAGGCTGTCGTAGCCCTCGCGCTTCGGGTGAGTGCCGGCGTCCATGAGCAGGCGGTGACCGTCGATTTCGACAAACCACGAGCTCGCTCCAATGGCGGTGTCCGGGTTCAGATTAATGATACGCATTTCGGGGAGTGTAGGTGGTGGTCGCCGCGATGGGAATCAAGAACGCATTTGTTTTGCCTGGACGCTTTGAAAAATCCTGTTGGATGAATTTGCCTCCGATGGCAGCCTTGCGTGGTAATGGCGCTCAGGACATGAGCGGCTTTCGGATGCGATTTAATCATGCACTCACTTTTTTCTCAGCGGTTCGGTCTGGCGCGGATGGCGGCTCTCTGGCTGGCGATGGGGATGCTTGTGTCTCGGGGCGCTGCGGCGGAGGCCATGGACTTTTCGGAGGTTTATCAGTTGTTGAAGGCGAATCTCGCCGGAGTCAGCGAGCGGGAGTTGAACGCTGCCGCCGTCAAAGGTTTGCTGGAGCAGCTCGGTCCCAAGGCGAGCCTCGTGGAGGATGGTGCCGCGCTCGCTTCGACCAACGGTTCGCGCGCCGCCGTGTCGGCCGAAATCTTCGACAAGCATTTTGCCTATGTCCGAGTCAATACGCTGACGGCCGGCGTCGGCGCGGATCTTCAATCGTCGTATGACCGGCTTCGATCCACGAACAGCTTGAAGGGCATCGTCGTCGATTTGCGCTATGCCGGGGGTCAGGATTACGTGGCGGCGGTCTCGTTGGCGGATCGTTTCTTCGCAGCGGAAACCGATCTGGTGGATTGGGGTGAGGGATGGAAGCGTTCATCGGCGAAGACCAACGCGATCTCGCTTCCGCTGGCGGTGCTGGTGAATCGGAGAACGTCCGGCGCTGCCGAGGCATTGGCGGGGATTCTGCGCCAGCGGGATGTGGGATTGCTGATCGGCACGAACACGGCAGGGCAGGCGAGCATGGCGAAAGTATTTCCGCTCAAGACCGGCCAGCGACTACGAGTGGCCGTGGCGCCGTTGAAAGTCGCGGATGGGCGCGAGCTGCCGTTGTCCGGCATGAAGGCGGATATCGAGGTGGAGGTGAGCCCGGAAGACGAACTGGCCTATTACAACGACGCCTTCAAGGTGCTCGCGAAAACGGCGAAGCTCCCGGCCCTTGCCGCCAATGAATCCATCGCCGCCGGCACAAACCGCGCGCCGCGCCGCCGGTTGAACGAGGCGGAGCTGGTGCGGATGAATCGCGACGGGCAATCGCTCGAACGCGAGCCGGTGAGCGCCAATCCTACGCCGCCGGTTCCTGAGACAACTCTGCCGGTGGTGAATGACCCCACGCTCTCGCGCGCGCTGGATTTGCTGAAGGGCCTTGCCGTCGTCCGGCAGTTTCGTTCGCCTTGAAGCACGTGTAGCGGCTTCGTGCGACCGCCTTCCCTGACGAACTTGGGAGCCTGACGCTCCGTCACGCTGCTTTGTTCGCAGGCGTTTCGTTCGTCACCGCACTTGGTGCGGGCACCACGTTCGTCGGTGCCGACGGAGACGCCTCCGCTGAGGGACTAGCTACGCCCACGATGCTGCGCGCCGATTGATACTTGTCGTAGAGATCCGGCGCGGTCGCGCGGAACTGCCAGATCAACTTCTCGACCTGATGGTTCAAAATCCGGTCCGCCTGGGCGAAGACGCCACCAGCCACTTCATAAGCCAGGTCGCCCAGCTCTTGCAAAGCATCGGACTTCGCCTCGGCGGCTCCGGAAGGCGAGCCCTGAATCTTCACGTTCAGATTGATCTCCGTGACGAGTTCAGCCAGTTCATCAGTGGCCTCCTGAAGTGCGGGAAAGGAGGCAACCCGGCGAGGTGTGGAGTATTGATCCTGACGCGTGACCATTTCCCGCCTTGTCTGTCGCGAAAGATTGCCGAGATAGAGGGAGGCCGCTATGTTCCGCCCGAATATTTCCAGCCTCGGGCCCGACGGGTTCCCTCGGGCTGAATACCGTGGTCGCGCGTCCGTCAGACTCGCCGCCGGACTTTTGCCGTAATCTATGTCGAACATCAAAGACGCAGTGAAGAAGCAGGTCGCCGAAGCCGCCGAGCATCTCGGAGCCGTGCGCAAGGAAGTGCAGAAACAGATCGTCGGACAGCAATCGCTCATCGACCGCCTGCTCATCTGCCTGGTCGCCCGCGGCCACGTCCTGCTCGAAGGTCTGCCCGGCCTTGCGAAGACTTCGACCATCAATGCTCTCGCGCGCAGCTCGCACTGTTCGTTCGCCCGCATCCAGTTCACGCCTGACCTCCTCCCCGCCGACATCACCGGCACGCTCATCTACGATCCCGTTAAAGGCGTTTACTCGACGCGCACCGGCCCCATCTTCGCGAACCTCGTGCTCGCCGACGAAATCAATCGCGCGCCGAGCAAGGTCCAGAGCGCGCTGCTCGAAGCGATGCAGGAACATCAGGTGACCATCGGTGACCAGACGTTCCGTCTGCCCGATCCGTTCCTCGTGCTCGCCACGCAGAATCCCATCGAGCAGGAAGGCACGTATCCGCTGCCCGAGGCGCAGATGGACCGATTCATGTTGAAGGTCGTCGTCGGCTATCCGAGCGAGAGTGAAGAGCGCGTCATCCTCGACCGCATGTCCACCACGCGTCCGAACTTCGAGTTGAATTCCGTCGTGACGCCCGAGGAAATCCTCCGCATGCAGGAGCTGGTGAACGAGGTTTACGTGGACGACCAGATCAAGAACTACGTGATCAAGCTCGTCCTCTCCACGCGGCGCGGCGAGAAGCTGCTGCCCGAACTGCAGCGCATGGTCCGCTGTGGCGCCAGTCCGCGCGCGACGATCAATCTCACGCTTGCCGCCCGCGCTCACGCCTTGCTGCAAGGCCATGCCTTCGTCACGCCGGACGACGTGAAGGCCATCGCCTTCGACGTGCTGCGCCATCGGATCCTGCTCACCTACGAAGCCGAGGCTGAAGAGGTCACGACGGATTCGCTGGTGCAGACGATCCTGAGCAAAGTGCCGGTGCCGTAAGCCACCGCCCGCTTTCCGCCGCCTATGGTCCCACTGGATTTCCTCAAGCGCCTGCGCCGCGTGGAGGTGCGCTCGCGCCTCGTCTCGCAGGAACTCATGGCCGGCCAGTGCGACTCCATCTTCAAAGGGCGCGGCATGGACTTCGTGGATGTGCGCGAATATTGCCCCGGCGACGACGTGCGTCGAATCGATTGGAATGTCAGCGCCCGCCTGCGCAAGACCTACATCAAGCGTCTCGTCGAGGAACGCGAACTCACCGTCCTGCTCATGGTGGACCTGAGCGCCAGCGGACACTTCGGCACGAGCGGGATCACCAAGCGCGAGCTTGCCGCTGAGCTCGCCGGCACACTGGCCATGAGCGCGATTCGCAACAATGATCGCGTCGGCCTCATCCTCTTCACCGGCGAGGTGGAGCATTACCTGCCGCCGCGCAAAACGCGTCAGCACGTCCAGCGTCTGCTCCGCGATCTGCTCACGCACACGCCGCGCTCCGAGGGAACGAACCTGGCTCAAGCCTTGGATTTCGCCGGACGCGTGACTCATCGGCCCGCGCTCATCTTTCTGCTCACTGATCTCCATGACGAAGGCTATGAGTCGGCGCTGAAGTCCGCCAATCAGCGTCACGATCTGCTTGTCTTCCAAATCACCGACCCGCGCGAACAGACGCTGCCGGACGTGGGGCTTGCGCTCGTTCAAGACGCCGAAACGGGCGATGTGCTCGAAGTCGATACAGGCGATCCCTCCGTGCGCGCCGCCTACGAACAAACCACCGCTCAACGCCAGGAAGTTGCCAGGGAATTTCTGAAGCGTTCGCGTATCGGTCATCTGGAACTGCGGACCGACAAGCCGTGGTCGAATCCCCTGCGCACCTTCCTCACGCTGCAAGCGCGCCGCCGCGTGGCCTGACCTTCGATGACGAACTCCGCCACCATCATCGAAGACCTGACGCTCGTTCCCGTGCCAGCGTGGTGGGAAAACCCTTGGGTGTGGGTGGGCGCTTTGGTCGCGTTGGTGGTCGCTGGTTATCTTTTCCGTCGCTGGCTGAAGTCACGGCCCGTGCCGGTCATCGTCGCTCCACCGGTGCCGACCGGGCCGCCGCCGCATCTTGAAGCGCTTCGGCGTCTCACGGAATTGCGCGCGAAGCAGGAGAAGCTCACGACCTACGACGTTGCTCTCGAATGCTCGGACATTCTGCGCGCCTACATTGAAGGCCGTTTTGCGCTGCCGATCCGCTATCAGACCACGCGTGAATTTCTCGGCGCAGCTCAGGCGCATCCGGAACTCGGCGCTGAACCACGCCGCGAACTCGGCGAGTTCCTTGAGTTCTTCGACGGCATCAAGTTCGCCGCTGGCTCCGCAGACTCGCGGGAGATGCGCGAGACGATTGATGGAGCCGAACGCTTCGTCCGGCGATGTATTCCGGCGGTGCAGCCGCAAGAGGTGACGAAGTGAACGCGTGCGAACCAATTCGATTTGTCCGCCCTCACCCCAGCCCTCTCCCCCAGGAGAGGGAGCGCGAAGGCCGAGTCCAGCTCCTCCATGATCTAGCCCGCGTTCGCCAGCGCCTTGAGCGCGCCGATTTGTGCATTAGCCAGAAAGACGATCGTCGCGCTCCCTCTCCTGGGGGAGAGGGTTGGGGTGAGGGCGGTCCTCATTTCATTTCCACCAGCCGCGCATGAGGTTTCTCCCCGAGTCATGGCAAGGATTCGAGTTCGCCTATCCCTGGGTTCTGCTCGCGTTGCTGACATTGCCTGTAGTCGCTTGGTGGTTGGGGCGCACTGGCCCGTTGCCGTCCGTCATCGTGCCGTCGTTGCGTGCATTGCGTGGGTTGGGAACGGTGCCGCGCCGCCACCAAGGTCGTTGGCGCTGGGCGACTCTGCTGCTCACGCTTGCGCTCATGATCCTCGCGCTGGCGCGACCTCGCTTGCCGCGCGGCGATTTGCCTGACCCCACCAAGGGCATCGATATCATGCTCACGCTCGACTACAGCCGCTCGATGGCGGAGCAGGATTTCCATCTCGCGGGCCAGCGCACGTCGCGCCGCGCTGCGTTGCTGCATGTCGTTGACGCCTTCGTGAAGAAGCGGCCCAACGACCGCATCGGCATCGTCTGCTTTGCGCGCAGCCCGTTCCTTGTCAGCCCGCTCACGCTCGATCACGAGTGGGCGATGAACTCTCTCCGCGAGACGGATTACTCCACCGGCACCGCCATCGGCGAAGGTCTCGCCGCCAGCCTTCAGTTCATCAAAAAGAACAGCGACCGAAGCAAGGTCATCATCCTTGT
>CAMCCU010000274.1 GCA_945872975.1 Pedosphaera parvula Ellin514 | reverse complement strand
GAGAAGGGTTTGACCGCTGGCCCCTCGGAACCGCCACGCAGCAGGGTCTCGCGGGTCACGAGATCGAAATCGGCCTTGGTCTTCTCGCCGCCATGACACTTCACGCAATGCTCCTTGAGCAGCGGAGCCACGTTGCGACGGAACATTTCTAGGCCTTTCGTCATCCGCTCGGCGTGATCCGCCGGCAGCGTCGCCGCGTGAAGGTTGGTGGCCAGGGCAACGATGCCCGCGGCCAGAATTAAAAGTCGCGTCATGGAATGAGGCTGTTGCTGCGTCCGGATCTGCGTGTTGAGAGACTCCATTGCCGACGACTGTCGGCGCAGGGAAATTCAGAATGCGTCGGTGATCGCGATTGCGCTTCTCGACCGCTGGAACCTTTTCACTTCCGCGCTTCCGGCGTGGCGGTGAGCGTCACGCGCTGGCCGGTTGGTTTTCTTGCTCTATTCGGCTGCAAAGAGAGTTCCGTAACGGTAGTCACTTGGGTGTTATCGGTGGAGCCATCAGCCTGACAGGATTCGATCTCTTTCCCATGTTTGCGGCTTCCGCGATTTGTTCCGGAGTCATCCGCTTCTCAAGCTCATCCAGTTCCTTGCGCGCATTCCCGTGCCCTTGGGACGCTGCCAGGTACAGCCAACGCAACGCTTCAACGGGATCGGGCTTTACGCCTGTTCCATTTGCATACGCCGCCCCGAGGTTGAACTGGGCTTCAGCCAATCCTTGCATCGCCGCCTTTCGATACCAGGAGGCTGCTTCTGCCAGGTCGGGCTTCCCTTGCAAGCCGGTGGCCCACATCTGACCGATGCGACTCTGCGCTTCGGCAGAACCGAGCGTTGCCGCTTTGGTGTAGTGCTCGACGGCAGCGTCGTCGTCCTTCTGCCCGGCTTTGCCGCTGTAGTAAATCTCCCCGAGCTGAAACTGAACGCTGGCCACGGATGAGTTTCCCAATCTCTTCAATTGCTTCTCAACCTCGGTTTTGTCTCCCGGCATACCAAGTCCGGCCGAATAGAGGCGAAGCAAGCGCTCGGCAGCTTCGCCTTCAAACGGTCCCCAGCCGCGCGTTGCCGTCATCCAGTAAAACTCTGCGGCTTGTTGATGATTCGTGGGCACGCCAGTGCCTTCTTCGTACATTCGACCCACGCGGTATTGCGCGTGTGGACTTACTCCTGAAGCGAACAGATACAGGCGCCAGGCCTCGGATAAGTTGCGTTCCCCGCCCGCGCCGGTTTCATACATGCTGGCCAGCTCATATTGGGCATCGCTTACGCGGGTATTCCTGGCTTGATTGCTGGCGGCTCGCTTCATCCATTGCAGTGCTTCCGTCGGGTTCTTTGCAACGCCATCACCGTCACGAAGTCTGCGTGCAAGGCCGAGCTGTGCCGATAATTCACCTTTGGCAGCGGCGTCGCGCAGGTGGGGTATAACTTGGTCGCTTTTAAGCAGTTCGTTATTGGGATAATAGCGGGCCAGGCTTCCGATGATCGCCTGTGCTTTGGCGTGTCCTTGCTTCGCGGCCTTGAGGAACCACGGAATACAGTTCGTTCGTTGATCGTTTCCGAGTTTTCCCTCGTGATAAATCTCGGCTAGCAGGAACTGAGCGTTGGCGTGTCCCTTCTGTGCTGCCTTGGTGTACCACTCTGCGGCCTCAGGATAGTTGCCTGTAACGGTTTGGCCGGGCTTTACTTTGTCGAAGGAGTGCATCCAACCCAGGTTCACTTCGGCTGGGGTGAAACCCTGGTCGGCGGACTTGATTGTCCAATCCATGGCAATCTCGCGGTTCTTCGTAACACCTCGTCCTTCTTCATGTATCCAACCGAATTGAAATTGAGCGTAAGCGAATCCCTTCTCTGCGGCCTGTCGGAGCCAGTTGGCTCCTCTGGTGTGATTTGTCGGCTGGTTCCTGCCGTACAACAGTTGCCAGCCGAGTAAGGACTGTGCTGTCACGTCACCTGACTGAGCAGCGGCCTCAAGCTTGTCGCGTGGAGTCGTGCCCCAGCGCGCTTCAATATCCGAGAATGTTAGCAAGGCTGCCGGAGGAGTGTCGTTCTGTCCGTAAATCGCGCCGGCCATGACCATGGAAAATAATGCTGCCACGGCACAGGCCCGCAGGTTGGAATGAAACATTTCTTCGATTTTTGCTAATGGATTCATGGCTTGGATGGAATGGCTTGATGGCAGTTATGAGGCTTTTATCTCAGATCCCCCGATCCAAGCTGCGTGACTGGCTCTGGCTCGGTCCGACCGTGTTGTCCAAGAGCGCGAGTAATTCCCTTTCCCCGCCTGCTGCGAAGCTCAGTAAAATGGCCGCGCAGAATGCCTGGTGATCTTGTTGAGTGCTGCCTGTCACTGGAAGAACGCCCCGGGCCGAAGGCTCGGTTTGGAAGGTTTGAATTCGGCCGCTTTGGCTTTGGCTTGGACAACTTGTTCCGGAGTCATCCGCTGCTCAAGCTCATCCAGTTTCTTGCGCGCATTCCCGTGCCCTTGGGACGCTGCCAAGTACAGCCAGCAGCCAGCTTCAACGGGATCGGGCTTTACGCCTGTTCCATTTGCATACGCCGCCCCGAGGTTGAACTGGGCTTCGGCCAATCCTTGCATCGCCGCCTTTCGATACCAGGAGGCCGCTTCCTGCGGATCGAGTGTCCCGTGCAAACCGGTGGCCCACATCTGACCAATGCGGTTCTGCGCGTCAGCGGAACCCATCTTCGCGGCTCGAGTGTAGTGCTCAGCAGCAACGCCATCGTCCTTGGGCACAGCCTTGCCCTGATAATAGATCTCACCGAGCTGAAACTGGGTGCGGGGGAGTTGGGCATTGGCAAAACGCTTCAGTTGCAGCTCGATTTTATCGCGACCCTCCGGCAGTCCGTGTCCATCAGCATAGAGTTGTAAGAGACGGTCTGTCGCATTCGATTGAAAAGATCCCCATCCCCGCGTCGCTGCGAGAAAGTAGTGCTCTGCCGCCTGTTTCAGATCCTTCGGCACGCCGGTGCCGTGGTCATACATCACCGCGACACGGTAAAGAGCGTCGCGGTGTTCGCCGGCTGCAGCGGACTGGTAATAAGCCCATGCCTCCGGCAGGTTTTTTTGCACCCCTTCTCCATTTTCAAACATGCGTGCAAGCTCGTATGCGGCATCGTTAACCCGGCTGCTTTCAACCTCGCTGGCTGCGGCCAACTGCATCCATTTGAAGGCTTCGACCAGATTCGTTTCGACGCCGTCGCCCGTCCGATACTTTTTGGCCAAGTCGATTTGCGCATTGAGATTTCCCTTTTCGGCGGCATTTCGAAGGAAGGCCACGACGGCTGGATTGGTCTTCAGCAATGGATGGTTTGGATACAACTCTGGCAATGTGCCGGCTTCCGCCTGCGCTCTGACATGCCCTTGAGCCGCCGACTTTAAATACCATTGAATGCAATTCGTGCGCTGGTCGGCACCCAGTTTTTGATACTGATAAAGTTCAGCGAGGAGAAATTGCGCGTGGGCATTCCCTTTCTTCGCTGCTTTCTCGTACCACTCGGCTGCTTCAGGATAATTGCCGCCGGGGGTTCGGCCGGGTTCAGCTTCATCGCGCTCATGGAGCCAGCCCAGGTTCATCTCTCCGAGCGTGTAGCCTTGCTCTGCGGACTTGCTCATCCATTTCATTGCGGATTCCCGGCTGTGGGGAACTCCCAGGGCTTGCTGGTACATCATGCCCAGCCGGAATTGCGCATGAGCCATTCCTTGCTCCGCCGCTTTCAGATACCACTTGAAGCCTTCGGTGAAGTTGGTTTTTCCTGCCCTGCCGCCGACGAACCGTCCACCCAAGTGACATTGTGCAATCGCGTCACCGGATTCTGCGGCTTTCTTCACGTCATCCAATGATGCCTTTCCCCAGATTTCCTCAATTTGCTTGAAGGTCAGCAGATGGGTGTTGGTGGCCGATGCTGTCGTCTCGGTGAGATTTGAGGCGTCTTGAGCGCACAGGGTGCCGACTCCGGACAGGCTCGCAAGTGTTGCCGCCAAGCAAAGGAGGATGCAGAGCTTGGCTGGAGCCGTCATGCGGTGTGAATGATTCATGGTTTCGCAGGTGGAGTTGAGGGCCGCGTTGGCCGCCGTGGTTCCCAATCGGAGGCGCGAGGCAGTCGGACCGGAGTTATTGGTTTGGCGACCTTTGGTTTGTCTAAAAGGTTCAGTAACGCCTTTTCGCGCCCCGCCAATCCTAATTCAGCACAGGTGGCGGTCACGGAACGGCAAAGCTCCTCATAGTCCTGCTGGCGGCTTCCCGGTGGAACGCCGCTCACAAACGCCGGCCAGAGGGCCTCGATGCATTGGAGGCGCAACTTCGGCTCAACCAGCATTAGGCCCATCGGGTTTCCAGTCAAACCGTCCGTAAGAATTCTGTACGAGATGCTGCGCGTGTATGAGTCCTCGGCCGTTTTTATGACGCGTCTGGCGAGTTCCGCCGAAAACCCCCTCAACCATTTGCGGGCCATCTCGCCTGACATGTCGCGCGGGAACCCAAAGTCTTCCTTGTTTCCCAGCTGAGACAAGTCCATCAACTGACAGGCACTGGTCACGTACGCAGTCACCATTGGCCGGCCAGCTATTTCCGGGCCGGTCCATGGCAGTGGGAGCGAGGATAAACCAAACCGTTCCAGATGACTGGACAGGTCTTCACTTTGATTGAACAAAAACCAGAAGCGATTCGGCGCCGTGTATTCCGTCGTCGCATTCCAACGCACGGCCAGTAAATGTTCTGATGCCCCTCGGTTTCGAGGATCAAAGAACATCGCCGTCTCCAGCAACCGTGCTTGTTTAAGAATCTCATTGCGTGTCCCCCGCTCAGGATCTCGGCTCCATCGAGACCAATATTCTGGATCTTTCCGCCCTGTTGTGGCCCGTTCCATCAAGGACTTTGCGATGCGAGCACGAACCTCGGACACCGGTTCATTCACGATGGAACCATTCAATGCATTCAACAGCTCCTGGGGGGCGCGATGGCAAAGTTTTTCTGCTTGAGCCCATGCAGCGTCCTGCGATGGCACCCCTTCGCCTTCAATGGAAACCATTGTTGATTCACCCCGCCTGTCCCACAAGGTAATCTCCAGAACAGGTTGATACTTTAGCGACGGTATCTTGACTCCTGTAAGGGTGAGCGTTCGCCGTACGGCGAACTCGCCCCAGGCGTAAGCGTCGGCCAGACTCTCCCAAAGGTTCGGATTCTGATCGACCAGCCCAAGCAACAGCATTTCATTCTCGCCGAAGGACTGTCCCGTCCGGCTGAACCGCGCGACCCGCCACCCGTTTGAGCCAGTCGCTGCAGCCTCCACTCCGCGCGCAATGTCAGGCTCGAATTGCTCGGCGTCCAACACCATCAACAGCGCGAGCGTGCGCTGGCCACGAACTGCCTCCCATCGTCGCATCGCTGTTTGTGATGCGGTCCTTATCGCCGAAGCCACCGCCGCCATTTGGGGCAGCGCGGATTTCAAGGTGGGATGAGCTGTCCGCGAGACTGCGGTGCTGAAGGAGGACAGGACATCCGCGCGGCGAACATCAATGACCTCGACGGTCAGATTCCACTGCTGGTTTGTCGCTCCTTTGAAGGAGCCGGCAACGATCCAATCCGCACCGACAAAACGCCCGCGGCGTAGTGCGCCCGCACTGTCGGGTAACCCCAGTTCGCTCAGTTCGAGTTCCCTTTCGGCAGCCTTCAATTCGACGCGCTCCACCCAACTGATGGCGGTTTCGGACGAAAGCTCGGCTTGGAGTGCAGCGGCGAGATTGGCTGCCGCCACGCTGCTGCGGTAGGAATTGTCATCCGTCGTGAAGGTCATCAACGCCGCTCGAACCGGGTTTGCCGATGCAGCATCTCCGTCAGCAGCCCCAGAGGGGGCGACGCAGGCAAGAACCATCAGAATTACGAGTCGAAGCAAGGTCATTTTGTCAGCAGCCTGGGCAACAGACGTTCAGCGAGCTCCAGCGCCGCGTTCTGCAGCGCGGTCTTGGCCGAGGTCTGCTCCGCAACGTCCACCGCGACACTCGTCTGTCGATCCACGGCTACAACCTTACCGGTCCTTTTGTGCGCCTTTACCTCGACGCGGGCTTTGCAGGAGATGAGGTTCCCCTTGCGCGCACCCAGGGCGCTGAAGGCCTCGCCTGTAATCTCCACCTCGGCCTTCTCAGGCGATTTGTCGTCCACCAATTTGAAGCCACAGTCCTGCAAAATCTTCCCCAGTTCCGTCTCCGCCGCCGGATCACGCACCGGACTGCCGAAGTGCTGCTCGGGCAGCTTGACGGACACGGACGGCAGGTTGCCGTTCTTGAGGGCATTCTTGATTTTCTCCACACGCGCCTCACGTGTCGCCACCTTTGCCACCAGTGTCGATCCCTTGAGAGAGATCGTGCCTGCGATCTTCCGGGCCAATTCGCCTGCGAGATCACTGAAGGCAGCCGAAGCTGCCCCCTTCACTAATTCGCCGTATACCCGGCTGGTTTCGGTGCCAATCACCTTGGCGACCAGGATCAATTCCTTGTCCGCCTTGAACACCCGTCCGGTCACCAGAATTTTGGCACCGGTCAGTGACCCAACTTTGGCTGCCGTATCGGCCGCCACAGTCCCGGAAAGGCCAAGCTCCTGTTCGCCCAATACCTTCTCCAGTTCCGCCCGTTCCACCGTGATGAGGTGCGGCTCTGCGGACAATAGCGCGTTCAGCAAAGCGGAAACATTCGGGCCGAGGTCGCGCACGGTTTCGTCTTTAGATTCAAAGTCAAAGACCGCCACCGTCAGGACATCGTCGGCCGCGCCGCCGGTCAGGGGAATTATCAGCGCGAGAACAAGCAAAAGAGAGCAGGCAAGTTTCATGGAGCAGGTTCAGTTTCGTGTTTGATTCCGCAACTTGGCCGCCCCTGCATGATTCAATGCCTCGTAAGCCGTCAGGACCACAGCCGCCCGTTGCTTCGGATTGAGCCGGTTGAGGGCGTCCTGAACCCGTTGCTCAACGTGGTGGCTGCTCGAATGCCGGGCCGTCTCCTGGTCGCGGCCCCATTCCGCGCGCAACCGGGCGCGCCGCATGTCCCGCTGGCACCAATTGAGGCAGCGATTGATCGCGATCCGCCGCACCCAAGCTCCGAACGGCGCGTCCCTCCGGAACCGCACCAGCTGTTGATGTGCCTGAATGAAGGTTTCCTGCGCCACATCTTCGGCATCGGCCAGCGAACCCGTCATCCTAAATAAGAGTGAATGAATCATGCGTTGATGCGCCTGAACCGGCGCGGCAAAAGCTTGCGAATCGCCATCACGGCTGCGCAGAACCAAATCGTATTCGTTTTCTGTGACAACCATGCGGTCTGTTCAAAGTAATGACAAACGGCGGCTGCCAATCCTTTGACAATTCTTCAAATGGCTTCCGAATACCTTCTCGTCTCCGGCTATTGGGACGAAGACTCGATGCATTTGGTAGCTATTTTCTCGCCTCGGGCGTCACCGAGAGC
>CAMCCU010000273.1 GCA_945872975.1 Pedosphaera parvula Ellin514 | reverse complement strand
TCCATCACCCGCGCGGCGGATGACTACGTGCCCGGTCCCGACTCCAAGTCGCAGGAGGGCGTGCCGAAGGGCGAACTCATCAAGGGCACCTACACGTCCGGCGAGAAATCCGTCTTCCCCGGCGGCTATCGCGATTACACCGTCTATCTCCCGCAGCAGCTCGACCGCTCGAAGCCTGCGCCCTTCATGGTGCTGCAGGACGGCGGCGGTTACAGCGCGCCGACGGTCTTCGACAACCTGATTCATCGGAAGGAAATCCCCGCGCTCATCGGCGTCTTCATCGGACACAGCCGCGTGAAGGCGCTCAACACGAACGCGCTCGACCGCTTCAATCGCAGCTACGAATACGACGGTCTCGGCGACAGCTACGCGCGCTTCCTCATCGAGGAATTCTTCCCGATGATCGAGTCGAAGCACGGTCTCAAGCTCTCGACCAATCCCGGTGACGGCTCCATCGGCGGCGCGAGCAGCGGGGCGATCTGCGCTTTCACCGCCGCGTGGGAACGGCCGGATCGCTTCAGCCGCGTCTTCAGCAGCGTCGGCACTTACGTGGGCCTGCGCGGCGGGAATAATTATCCGACGCTCCTCCGCAAGACCGAGCCGAAGGCCATCCGCATCTTTCTCCAGGACGGCTCCGGCGACTTGAACATCTACGGCGGCGATTGGTGGATGGCGAACCAGGAGATGGAACGTTCCTTCATCTTTGCCGGCTACGACGTGAACCACATCTGGGGCGACGGCGCGCATAACGGCAAGCATTCCACCGCGATCTTCCCCGACGCGCTCCGCTGGCTGTGGCGCGATTATCCCGCGCCCATCCAGGCGAATCCCGAGGGCAAGTCGAAGGTGCAGACCACGTCGCTCATGGACGGCGGCTGGGAAGTCGTGAGCACCGGACACAAGTTCACCGAAGGTCCGACGGCGAATGCGAAGGGCGAACTTTTCTTCACCGACATCCCGAACAGCCGCATCCACAAGATCGCTCTCGACGGCAAGGTCAGCGTCTTCGCCGAGGACACCGGCAACGCGAACGGATTGAAGTTCGGACCGGACGGACGTCTCTACGCGTGCGCGAACGGCAAGAAACAAATCGTCGCCTACGATGACACCGGCAAGGCCAGCGTCGTCGCAGATGGACTCGAATCGAACGACATCACCATCACGCAGGACGGGCGCATCTACGTCACGGACCCGAACAATAAACAGGTCTGGCTCATCCAGAAGGGCGGCGCGAAGCAGGTCGTGGACAAGGGGCTGAACTTCCCGAACGGCGTCTGCCTTTCGCCTGACCAGAGCCTGCTCTACGTCGCCGACATGAAGGGACGATTCATCTGGAGCTACCAGATTGCTGCCGACGGCACGCTCGCCGCCAAACAGCGTTACTATCACCTCCATCTCGCGGACGGTTCCACGCAGTCCGACGCCGACGGCATGACGGTGGACGCGGACGGCCGGCTCTACGTGACGACGGAGATGGGCGTGCAGTTCTGCGATCAGGCCGGGCGCGTGAACGGCATTCTCGACAAGCCGCAGAAGGCATGGCTCTCGAACGTGGCGTTCGGCGGCGCGGATTTGAAGACGCTCTACGTGACGTGCGGCGACAAGGTTTACAAGCGTGCGACCAAGGTGAAGGGCGTGCTGACCTTCAACGCGCCCATCAGGCCCAAGCCGCCGGGATTGTAAGCCCCGCCTTGGAGTGCATGGACCTGTCCGCGCTTTGTGCAGGCGACCTGTCGCCGTCAATTTCACGTGAGGTCACGTTCCTCCGAGCCGCTGAACGCGACTCTGCTTGCAGCAGTAATCCCCGGCGCGGTGAGACGACGGTGACGCTCAAACGGTTTACCGGAGAATTGCGCACGGGCAACGGGACGTATCGGTCGAACAGCGTCTCGCAAACAACCCTGTGGACGTCTGCAAGTTGAGCCTGGGGGCAATCGTTGGGTGACCCCTTTCCGCTCATCACGCCTCCCCCCATTTGGGGGGAGGGACAATACCTTGGATTTTGATCACCTTGGGACCTGAACCCGAAAACAGCTTTGCTAACCTTTAGCGACTGCACCTGTCTGATCAGAAGACGAGCAAAATGCATCAGGGAATGCATGCACGCTTCCGGCGTGTTCCGTGTCATTGGTCAGGAGCGGGGGTTGGCGGGGACCACAGTCAAACCTATTAAACCCATTAACCACATTATGAAACTCAGCAGAGCAATCTCACTCCTACCGCTTGCCATGTTCGCTGCGGGCGCCATGGCCCAGGACACCAGTCCGCCGACGGTCCTTTCCCACAGCCTGTCGGATGTTGTCAGCAAGAGCTCCGGTGGCGTAACAACGCTTCAGGTCAGGGTAACATTCAATGAGCCGATGGACCCGGCTTCAGCGGCTGAGTTGAGTCACTACACGTTCGCCGGCTCGACGGTGACCGCAGCGTCGCTCAAAGCGAACGGTACGAATTTGGTATTGATGGTGGAAGCGCCTCCCGCCGCGGGTGCGAGTTATTCCCTCACGTTGAGTGGAGTGCTGGACGTTGCTGGCAACGCTCTCGCCACCACACCGCTGAGTGGCACAGTAGCGTTCTACGAGGTTAACTGGGCGCTCACCGGTACGGCGACGCAATCCTCCTCCCAGCTGGCCGGTGGCGGCGCTGAATTGGCCATCGACGGAAACGTCGATGGTTTCTACAGCAACGGCTCGGTGACGCTGAATGGCGTGGCGGAAGATGCCGGGTGGCTGGAAGTGGACCTCGGGGGCATGAAACCCATTGGAAAGCTGCATCCCTGGTTTCGGACTCTTACTGCCCAAGAATGTCAGGATTTGTTTAATGCCTGCGGCGTACGAAACGATGATTTCACCCTGTCGGTGCTCGATGACAACCGGAGCGTCGTCTGGACCAGGAAATACCCCGGGCGTCCGCCGCTGAACGTCACCTACAACCTGCCGCCCGGAGTCAGCGGACGATTTGTGCGGTTCGAGGCGCAAAGCCCGCGCACTTCCAGCGATGGCTTATTCTCGCTGGCCGAGCTTCAGGTCATCGAGCCTTACTCGGGTGTGTCGATCACGGTCAACACGCAGCCGACTCCGAAATCCGTGGAGGAAAATCGGAACGCTATTTTCGGCCCTGTCTCCGCCACGCTGACTGGCGCGCCTGCTGACCGAATTCAGTATCAATGGCAGGTGGACGGAACCGATATCCCTGGCGCCAATGGCACGACCTACCAGACACCGACGCGCGCGCTCAGCAACAACGGTGAAGTGTATCGCTGCGTTATGCTCGCGCCCGGCGTGGCGGTGAATAGCGCAGACGCCGCCTTGACTGTCACGGGCGACCACACTCCTCCGACGGTAAAGAGCATCACCGGAAGCAGTTCTTTGACCTACGTAACGGTCGTCTTCTCAGAGGCGGTCCTGCGCATCACTGTCGAGGAGCCGTTCAATTCCTATTTTGTGGACAACCTGCTGGACATCTCCGAGCGCACGGTCCTAAGCCCAACCACCCTTCTGTTGACCACCAGTTTGCAGACGCCGGGCGAGACTTATACCCTCTTCATTAATAACGTGAGCGACATCGCGGCGCAGCCGAATGTCATCGCTGAAACGCAGGTCAGCTTCAAGGCGGCTGCGTCGGAAGCGGATCGATGGGTCACCATTGCGAACCCCGGCAATCCGATGGATCAGGACTACGGCACCGGCGCCCGCGGTTCAGTGAGCTACGAGTATCAGATCGCTAAGTATGAAGTGAACAACACGGAGTACGCCGCCTTCCTCAACGCCAAGGCCAAGGCTGATCCAAACTCTCTCTGGGATGGTGGAATGCACATTACCCGCGAAGGTGAACCCGGCAGCTACATCTACACCGTCCAGGCAGGTTGGGAAAAGCGGCCGGTCTACTTCACGGCGACCGTGGATGCCTATCGCTATGCGAACTGGCTCAACAATGGTGGGCTCGATTACAGCGACACGGAAACGGGCGCATACACCCTGACCGGATACGACACGGTGAGCGCGCGCAACCCGAATGCGGATTATTTCCTGCCGAGCGAGAACGAGTGGTACAAGGCGGCCTACTATGATCCCACTAAAGATGGGACGGGAGGCTACTGGCTCTATCCGAACCGGACGAGCACCGCGACCCTCCTTCACTACGGGGCGCCGTTTGACCAATACAGCCTCTGCTTCCTGCCGGCCACCGGCCCTGGAGCCAGCGACGTTTGCGATGAAGACATCTCGCCTGAAGCTTCGAGCTACTATGGAACGTATAACCAGGCGGGCAGCGTCTGGGAATGGAACGAGCTGGCAACGGGCGGCAACAGCGGCAGCCGCCCCCGTCGCAGCGGCGGTTCCTGGGGGAACAACGAGGCGCGTATCGCCGCCTCCGTGCGTGCCGACAATGCCATTGGCAACGGCGGTTCGAGCATCAATCAAGGCTTCCGCGTGGCGCGTGTGGTCCGCCCCCGGACCACGTTCGTCACCGTCGGCAATTCTGGCAATCCGATGGATCAGGACTACGGCACTGGCGCCCGCGGTTCCGTGAACTACGCGTATCAGATGGGAAAGTATGAAGTGAACAACACGGAATACGCCGCCTTCCTCAACGCCAAGGCCAAGGCTGATCCAAACTCCCTCTGGGATGGTGGAATGCACATCACTCGTGGCGGAGAGGATGGTAGCTACACCTACACGGTTCAAGTTGGCTGGGAAAAGCGGCCGGTCTACTTCACGGCGACCGTGGATGCCTATCGCTATGCGAACTGGCTGAACAACGGTGGCACCGAGGCAAGCAGCACCGAGACCGGTTCCTACACGCTGACCGGGTACGACACCGTCAGTGCCCGCAGTCCCAATGCCCGCATCGTGCTACCGAACGAGAACGAGTGGTACAAGGCGGCCTACTATGATCCCACCAAGGGTGGGACGGGAGGCTACTGGCTCTATCCGAACCGGACGAGCACCGCCAGTCTCCTGCATTATGGTGCGCCGTTTGACCAATTCAGCCTCTGCTTCCTGCCGACCACCGGCCCTGGAGCCAGCGACGTTTGCGATGAAGACATCTCGCCCGAGGCGTCGAGCTATTATGGAACGTATAACCAGGCGGGCAGCGTTTGGGAGTGGAACGAGCTGGCGTCGGGCGGTAACAGCGGCAGCCGCCCCCGCCGCAGCGGCGGTTCCTGGGGGAACAACGAGGCCCGTATCGCCGCCTCCGTGCGTGCCGACAACGCCATCGGCAACGGCGGTTCGAGCATCAATCAAGGCTTCCGGATCGCTCAGGTCCCGCCCGGCTTGGCTCTTACCCTCACGCGATCCAGTGGGTTTGCTCAAATCTCCTGGACCGGAACCGGCGTGCTCGAATCGTCACCGAACGTCAATGGCCCGTGGAACGCGGTCGAAGGAGTCACCGGCAACCTCCACGTGGTGCCCTTGAATGTTGGAAACGCCCTCTTCTTCCGCATCAAGCAATAGCGGCCGTGAAATTCAATCAAGGCCGGGCGATGTCGCCCGGCCTTCTTTTTTGCATCGGACTGAGATGGAAGCAGGCATCGAACGATTCGATTTGACCGGGTGTATGGTTTGAACGGTGGTCTTTCGTTAGATCCTACGCACCCAGTGTCAACCGTAGGTTTGTCATTTTGGGATATCGGAAGCGCCGTAGGCGCGGCATCTTTGTAGCGCGTCCAGCACGGAGAATTCCCAAGCTCCGTGAGGAGCGGCATCCCTGCCAATCCAACTCCGCTCATCGAACTGGCGGCCACCATCAAAGCGCAGCATGTAAAGCTCGGTAAGAACAGCCCTCTCATCGTGCTGGATTGGGAGAAGAACGGCCCGCTGATCGATGAAGCCGCAGCGGCAGACGCCAAACTGATCGCCCTGGAGAAGGAAGTGGAAATATTGTCAGGCCGCGTCAGCGTGCTGAAGGATACTTCGCTCGTCGATTTTGTCCGCTCGTGCCGTGACGTGCTCACCGGAACCTTCCGGGGCGAGCTGCGTCAGACGGTGGACTTTGGTTTCGAGGTGAACGACTCGCCGCGTTCCAAAAAGATCACGGACGCTTCAGACAAGAAGGCCGCTTGATCGGCTGACGGCGTCAGGCGTGAGGGAGATGAGGTGATGCCCTCAAATCCCCGCGCCGAACGTCGAGAAGGCGGTGTCGCCGGAATGGATTTCAGGCGAGAGCGGCTCGCTTTCGCCACGCAGAATCCGGTAGCGCTTGATGATGAAGGAAACTTCCTGGCCGTCCTTCAATCCGAGCGCGGAATACTCTTCCTTCGTCATGCGTGAGCGGATGGTCAGGCCCGAGGGAAGCTCCAGCTCCAGACGCAGCATGACGCCGAGGAAGAACGTGTGCCGCAACACGGCGCGGCAACGATAGGCGGCAGTGTCGGAGGATATCTGCACCGCGAACGGTCGGAAGCCGATGCGCATCTTGGAACCGTCCGGACGGTCCATCGCCGGAAACTCCAGCTCACCAAAGCGCGCGACGCCGCCCTGCACGTCGAGCTCAAGGACATTGAGCACGCCGATGAAGCGCGCGACGAATTCGTTGTTCGGCTCTTCGTAAACTTCCCGGGGCGTGCCGATCTGCTCCAGGTTGCCCTTCGAGAAGATCACGATCCGGTTGGAGACTTCCATCGCCTCCTCTTGATCGTGTGTGACGAAGAGCGTCGTGACATTGAGATCCGTGTGCAGCGTCACCAGCCAGTCGCGCAGCTCCTGACGAATCTTCGCATCGACCGCGCCGAAGGGTTCATCGAGCAGGAGCACGCTGGGCTTCGACGCCAGGGCGCGGGCGATGGCGACGCGCTGGCGTTGTCCGCCGGAGAGCTGATGCGGGTAACGCTTGTCGAGTCCTTCCAGGCCGAGCAGATGCAGCAGCTCGTGAACGCGATCGTGAATGTCGGTCTTCTTCCACTTCTTAATCTTCAGGCCGAACGCGATGTTCTTGAACACCGTCATGTTCTTGAAGAGCGCGTAGCTCTGGAAGACGAAGCCGATGTTCCGCTTCTGGACGGAGATGTCATTCATCCGCTCGCCCCGGATGAAGATGTCGCCGCCGGTCGGCATCTCGAGGCCGGAGATCATGCGCAGCACGGTGGTCTTGCCGCCGCCGCTCGGGCCGAGCAGCGCCACGAGCTCGCCTTCCTTCACGGAGAAGTTAACGTCGTTGACAGCGGTGACGCCGCCGAACTTCTTGCTGACATTTCTCAGTTCAATGCTCATGCGTGGCAGCGCGTTGGTTCAAGGGTGATGCGAGCGGGCTTCATTTGGTGGAGGTAAAAGTATCAGGCTCAGGCACGGCGAGCTGCGCGCGTTCGTATTCGCGTTCCTGTTTCCATTCGAGAACCGTCTTGATGCCAAGCGTCACCAGCGCAAGCAACGCGAGCAGGCTCGCGACGGCAAAGGCGGCGGTCGCGTTGTATTCCTGATACAGCTTCTCCACGCGCAAGGGCATGGTGTCGGTCTGGCCGGTGATGTG
>CAMCCU010000272.1 GCA_945872975.1 Pedosphaera parvula Ellin514 | reverse complement strand
TTCAACGGAGGATCGGTCGGACGCGATCCATTGCGTGCGACGCGCTGGCGGATCTCGCCAAACCTGACTTGGTATCCGACGGAGTTTTCCAAAATCCGTCTGCAATATAACTACGATGACCGCCGTGAAGTGGGCGTCGATCATTCCGTGTGGTTGCAGTTTGAGTTCCTGCTGGGAGCTCACGCGGCGCACAAATTCTAACCAGGATCGAACCATGAGAAATCAATGTTTGTTGGCGATGAGGATGATCCGATCTGTGAGTTGGCTCGGGCTGCTACTGGCGGCGTTGGCTTCTGCCCACGCCAAGCTCAACGTCGTGGCGACGCTACCGGACTACGGCGCAATCGCAGAAGAGATCGGTGGCGACATGGTGAAGGTTACTTCGCTCGCCAAGGGCACGGAGGACCCGCACTTCATTGACGCCCGTCCGAGCTTCCTCCGGATCTTGAATCAAGCGGACGTGTTGCTGGAGGGCGGTGCGGAAATGGAGATCGGCTGGCTGCCGGCCTTGGTGAACAACGCACGGAATCCGAAGATTCTCGGCGACGCGCCCAGACATGTCCTGATGGCGCAAGGCATCCCGTTGCTCGACGTGCCGTTGGCTCCAGTAGATCGCTCGATGGGCGACGTGCATCCGGCGGGCAACCCTCACTTTGCGCACGACCCGGCGAACGGCAGGATCATGGCGGCTCATCTCGTCGAGGTGTTCAGCAAGCTGGACCCGGCGAACGCGCTGCTCTACGAGGCAAACTTGAGGAAGTTCAACGAACGCCTCGACCAGAAGCTCGCCGAGTGGGCGAGGTTGATGGAACCGTTTCGCGGAACCAAGGTCGTCACGTATCACAAGTCGTACGAATACTTCGCGGCGCGTTTTGGGCTGGAGATCGTGGGGCAGATCGAGCCGAAGCCGGGCATCGAGCCTTCGCCGACGCATATCAACGCGCTCATTCCCCGCATGAAGGAGGCCGGCGCAAAGCTGGTGCTGATCGAACCGAACCGTCCGCGCAAGACGCCGCAATACGTGGCCGATGCGATCGGCGCAAAGCTGGTCATCGTTCCGGGCATGGTCGGCGGGCACGAGAAAATTAAGGACTACTTCAGCCTGTTTGACTACGATGTCGCGCAGATCACGGCGGCATTGAAGGAACTCAAGTGACGGACAACTGGCTCCTAAGTTTGGACGGCGTGGCGGTCGGTTACGGCCGCCACGCTGTCTTGCGCAACATCGGATTCCGCCTTGAGCGCGGCAGCTTCACCGGATTGCTCGGCGCGAATGGCTCCGGAAAATCCACGCTCATCAAGAGCATCATCGGGGTGATTCCTCCGCTGTCGGGGAAGATTGTTTTCACGCCACGGGACGGGCGCGAACCGGTGCTCGGCTACGTTCCGCAACGGGAAGGGTTGGATGCCATCTTCCTGTTCTCAAGCCATGAAGTGGTATTGATGGGCTGCTGTGGGCGGGTCGGGCCCGGACGTTCCTATGGCCGTGACGATCGCGACTGGGCGCAGCGATGCCTGGAGTCGGCCGGGGCAGGGGACTTGTCTGGACGGCGCTTCTCAGAGCTCTCTGGCGGGCAAAAGCAGCGCGTGCTCATCGCGCGCGCGCTCGCGGCGAAACCGGATCTCTTGATCCTCGATGAGCCGACGGCGGGGATCGATGCCGCCGCGTCGCGGGCGATCATGGAATTGCTCGGCCGCATTCATCGTGAGCGACAGATGACGATCCTGATGGTGAACCACGATCTGGCGGCGATGCGGAAATACATTCAACACGTCCTCTGGCTGCACGAGGGCAAGCTGACGCAGGGCAATGCGGATGAGTTGCTCACCCGCGACAAGCTGGAGGAAATGTTGAAGCTTCAGTTCTCTTGAGATGGAAACGCTGCGTGAAATCCTGGCTCCGGACTTTCTGCTGAGGAACTCGGTTTACATCAGCCTGCTGGTTGGGCTGACCTGTCCGCTGGTGGGTGTGTATCTCGTCTTGCGTCGGCTCGTTTTCCTGGGCGTCGCGCTGCCGCAAGTGTCGTCGTGTGGCATCGCCGCAGCCTTCGCGCTGCACGCATGGCACATCATTCCGCATGTGGAGGAAAGCAGCGAGGGACTGCTGGCGTTCGCGGGTTCGACGACCCTAACCTTGGCGACCATTCTTGTCTTTGCCGTCATGGAACGGCGCGGTCGCGGTTTGGTGGAGGGGCGCATCGGAGCGGCTTACGTGCTGGCGGGAGCATGGAGCATCCTGCTGCTGGTGAAAAATCCATTCGGCGAACATGGATTGCTCGACCGCTTGAAGGGCGAAATCATCGCCGTGCCCAACGCGGATCTCGCGCTGACAGCGGGAACCTTTGGCGTGGTCGTTGTCGCGCTGTTTCTGTTTCACAAGGAGTTCATGCTCGTTTCCTTCGACCGCGACATGGCGGTGAGCTTGAAGAAGAACGTGCTCGGCTGGGATGCCCTGTTGTTTGTGTTGATCGGGCTCACAGTCTCCGTGTCGGTGTTAAGCGTCGGTCCGATGGTAACGTTTGGATTTCTCCTGCTCCCGGCGCTCATTGCGCATCTGCTCGCGAACACGATGCGGCAGTTTGCCGTGCTTGCGGCAATGGTCGGAGTGGCTTCAGCGCTGGCTGGCTTCTGCATCGCGTATCGCTGGGATCTGCCGGTGGGCCCGACGGATGTCGCGCTGCTCGGCTTCCTCTACGGTGCTGCGTTTGTGTTGAAGAAGGCTTTGTCTCGGCGATCGGCGGGAGCGGCGGATGTTCCGGCGGTTTAGCTGGGTCCACGCCGTGGTTCTTGAAGGGCACCCACCTCTTCTTGCAAGCTCCAGCCGTGTGGAATTGGAGTTCTCCTCCTGTTTAAGCCGGATCCATTCAGCTCAAATCAGAGTGCCTCACGCAAAGTCCGCCACGGGCGCAAAGAACCTGGAAAGCTACGCACGGAAAACAAGCCGCCAGACGGTGAACGGAGTTTCGGTTGATAAAATGCCCCCTCCGGTTTTCACTTTGCGGCCTTGGCGGCCTTGGCGTGAGGTTTCTTCTGCATCGGTTCGGTTAAGTGCGGCTGGCGCACTCAAAATTTGAGAATGTTTGCGAGTGTGTTACTCTCCCTGACTCAAAATCTGGCACTGGGTGTTGCTCAGTATGTTGGAGATTGAGAGAAATCAGACATCAATTGAAAATAATCCTATGAAGACCTTGTTTTTAGCCGTCATCGCGATGATCAGCCTCTCCACGCCCCTTATGGCGGTGTCCGATCCGGTCAGTGTTCCAGATGGCGGCGTTACGGTGGCGATGCTCGCGGTCGCGGTCGGCGGTTTGGTTCTGCTGCGCCGTAAGATGTAAGCTTCTCGCCAGCCTTCCCCTCCCTCGCTCCCACCGATCTGGCGGCTACCGCACGATCGTGGGGGTGATAAAGATCACCAGCTCGGTGCGGCGCTTGTTCTCGAACACGCCTCGGAAGGGGTATCCCAGAATCGGAATATCTCCCAGGATCGGGACTTTGCGTTCCGTCTTGTGGCGCTCGTTCTGGATGAGTCCGCCAATGATGACGGTTGTGTTGTCGCGGATTCGAACGAGCGACGACGTTTGCTTGATGTCCACCTCGGGGGCGGTGGCACCATCCGGTCCGGCGACGCTGTCCACCAGCCGGGTGATGACGGGTGAGATGTCCATGGTGATCCAGCCGTCGTCGGAGATCTGCGGGGTCAAAGCGAGCACGGTGCCGATGGTGATCGATTGAACCTCGACGTCGGTCGTGGTTTGCGAGGAGGTGCCGGTGGTGGCGAAGACGGTCTTGCGGAAGAACGGCTTCTCGGTGCCGACCTTGATCAGCGCGGCCTGGTTGTTGAGCGTGCGAATGCGCGGCTGGGAAACGACTTCGAGCCGGCCCTGCTGCTTGAGAGCATCGAGAACCACCCGGCTTTCATCCTTGGTGATCGCCAGCGAGAGCGCCGGAGTGCCGGGCTTGAGACCGCCGAGGGGATTGTCCACGATGAGTCTTGAGGTTGGGAAACCCGCCGGAACTCCGCCGCTGGAGACAGCCCACTTTTCGAGGCTGCCGGTGACGTTCTGCCAGTCGATGCCGAGGTGAAACTCATCGTTGAAAACCACTTCGTAGATCTGCGCCTCAATGTCCACTTGAAGGTGAAGCGTCTGCTTGATGTGCTTCAGGTAATCACCGATGCGGGTCACGTTCGCCTTGTGGTCGGTGACCATGATGTTGCCGACCATGCGATTGATCGCGAGCTTGCCATTGGCGGAGAGGAGTGACGTCAACTGCTCATTGAGTTCGTCCCAGAACTTGATGCTGTCGGTCTTGGTGATCGAGACACTGGTGCTGTCGCCGCCTGAACCACCCGCTGCGCCTCCCGCACCGGCGCCGCCACCTGAACCTCCGGAGGAGCCGCCCGACGCCCCGGAGCTGGAGGAGATGTTTGCCGTCGTGCTGCCATTGCCACTGCGGGTGAGGCGGACGTAATCGACGGTGAAGAATTCAGTCTTGGTCTTGCGAATGCGAATCAAGCCGCCATCCACCTCGGCGAAGTAGTTGAACATGTCGAGGATGGCGTCCATCGACTTCTCAAGCGTTAGATTTCGGAAATCCACCGTGACCTGCCCGGTGATGTCGGGGTCCGGGACGATGTTCAGCTCGTTGCTACGGGCGAAGAGCGCGAGGGCATCCTTGACCTCGAGATCTTTGGCCGAGAAGGAATAGAGCTTTTGGTTGGGCGGAACGGCTGTTCCCTTGAGGGTGGCGACGCCGGCGGAAAGGGATTTGTCCTGGGCCGCCCGTTGCTCGGACGCAAGGCGCTCGCGATCCGGTTCCGGTGCGGGTGCAAGTGGGCTCGTCAAGCGTGAGGGGGCTTTGGTGGCGGCCGCTCCGTGCGTGGGGACGTTCCATTTGTCCTGGGCGGACTTCTTGGACTGGGTGGACTGGCAGCCGCCCATTACGAGCGCGGCGGCGAGTGCCAATCCACCGACGCGTATCGGGAGCCCTGTCCTGGTTGGTTTCGGGTGTGGAGTCATGTCATTCAACGGTTGGGGCTCCGGTCTTTGGCCGGATGGTTGCCGGAGGTAGATCGGCGGCGGGCGCGGCTCCTGTAGGAGTTTTCTGGCGGAGTGCAGTGCGCCCCATGGAGACGACGACTGATCCAGAACTGCCGCTCAAAGTGACGTGAGTTGAAACAATGCTTTGAACTCGGTAACCGCTTATCTGGTCGCCCTCGGCCACGACGGTCTGGTTGATGACGGCGAATGGCCGGTTCGCCTCGATGCTGACTGCCTGGAGAACGAAGACCGGCGTCTCGGTTGGCTGGAAAGGCGCGGCGCTGGTGGCGGTGGCGGTGGCTGGAATGGTTGGCCCAGGCTGGACCAGGGCAGCGAATGGATCCCTCACGGCAGAGTCGATTGGGAACAGCTCACGCCAGGGGCGGACGGTGCGGCTGAACTCAGTCTCGCCCGGAACGCTCAAGCTCACTGGTGGTGCGTCGGTGGCATTGACGACGGGTTCCCTTGCTGCCGCCAGCGAGAGCCGCTTGGGAAGCTTCACGAAATTCGCCGCGACGCTGAGAGCGGCGACGCCGGCGAGAGCGCTCACGACGAGTTTATTTTGCAGCAATTTCCTCATGAGCGGTCGGGCTGAAGAAGTGAAGTTTGATCTCGGCGCTGGCGATGCCAGTGCCGTCGGCCAGGATGTGGACGGAGACGATCTCTGCGCGCTTGTCGAGAGTTGCGACGGCGTTGATCCATTCGAGCAGTCGAGGGTAGTAGCCGGCGGTTTGCTCGGAAGCGGGCGACAGGCGAAGGACAACCGGGTGCAGGGTCAGGTTCGTCTGACCGGAAGGCGAAGGCTGTGCGGCTTTCATGGAGCGCTCGGAGCTCCAGCCGAGATCGCGGGCGCGCGTTTCCAGTCGGGCGAGGAGCGGGGGGATTTCCTTCCGATGTTTTACCAGGAGAGAACTCACGCTTTTAATCTCCTGGCGAAGTGCGGCGATCTGGTCGGCGCTCTCCCTGGCAGAGCTGATGACCGCAGGATCCGCCGCGAGGGCCTTGGCCCGTGCGCTGACTTTCAGGAGCCGTGCGCCCTCCGGCAGCCGGATCACCAGCGACCAGGTCAATAGGGCGATGGCGAGTCCGAGAACGGGTCCGGCGATGCGCCAGCGAGTGCAGGTTGCGAGGATTTGTTCCACGCGCGTTGGCGCACGGCGGGCCAGCGGGAGCGGCGTGGTTGCCGGCGCGACGGGCTGGGGGCTGTTGGGAAGATCCACTCTCATGGGATGATTCCTGTCACGAAGAATGGCTGTTCGAGGAGCCTGTGCGGTGAGCGGGTGGGAGCCGGGTTGTTCTCATCGTCGCCGCGGAATTGTTGCTGGTGCGTGCTGTCGGTCACCTTGATTCCAAACAGACTCGCTTGCAGGTCTCGCTCCAGCTTTTCCAGCAGATCGGTCGGGGTGGAGGCGTCCTGGCGAATGGTTCCCTTGATCTGAAACGTCCATCCGGACGGCGCTTCGCTGACTTGAAGCTCGGTCAGGCGGATGGGGGCTGGAAGGATGGCGGGCAGATACCGGGTGAAGAGCGCAGCAACTGGCGCGTCATTGGTCTGGCCGACGAGTTGCATGAAGGCGTGCAAGTGCCGCGCCTCCTGACGGAGCACCCGGTCGGCGGCCTGCGCATCCTCGCCGGCGTGCAGCCGCTGTTGAGCGGCGACGGCCACCTGTTCCCGGGCGCGGACGGTGGATTCGACATGAACGGTGGTGCCGATGGAGAGGATGAGCGCTGCCGCAAGCCCGGCGGCGGCGAGTCTGCGGCGGATGCCACTCTGGCTGGAATTGCTACGGACGAAATTCAACGGATTCTTCAGCGGGAGACCCGCCGCGACTTGCGCGAGATTCAGCGAGCCTGTGGTGACGTTTGATTCCTGAACCTTGAGGCCCGCGCGAATCGGCGTGTCCTTGAGGGCGGCGTAGGTGGCGGCTCCTGTGATGAAGAGGAGATTAACCATCGCGCCGAATTGCTGCTGCGCGTAGTGGAGAGTGCGGTTGATCTCCTGCGCGGCGCGTTCGGTCTGGCCGGTCGTTCCCAGAACCACCGTGCGGGAGAAGAGGAGCGTTCCATCCGCGCGCCCCAGCAGCAGGTTCATGGAGTCGTCCAGCTCGGTCGCGAGGATGACGACTTCCCCGGGTGGTGCCTGAAGGTTTTGCAACTGCGAGGCGATCACGGCGGCGGAGGGCAGGAGCGCGGTGAGAGTCAGCCCTTGATTGACGCAGGCTTCATCGATGGCCTGCGGTAACGATTGCGGAAGGAGCGAGAGGAGGAATCGATGGTGGCCTTTGCTGACGGGGAGCTCGATGTGCGCATGCGTGGCGGCTTCGTCGAAGAACTGGTTCTGGGCGACGAGCCGCGCGAGCAGTTTAGCCAGCATCTTGCCCTTGGCCGGGGGCGTTTCCTGGACGTGAAAGAGAAGATTGCGGTGATCGACTACCACGACGACGCGC
>CAMCCU010000271.1 GCA_945872975.1 Pedosphaera parvula Ellin514 | reverse complement strand
AATTCGGGAACAGAGAACCACCGGCGCTTCTTCGCGTTGTCGGACCAGAACGGCGTGTTAATGTCGTAGTCCACGATTCCCGGATGTGGCGTGAGAGTGGCGAGGTTTTGGAAGGCTCCGGTGGCGGAAAGCCTGGCGGGCAAGGCGCCGTTGGACGACGTCCGGACAAGCCTCTGGATGGGCGCGTACCAGGGCTGGGACAACAAGATGTCGCCGTTCGAAGGATCCTGGCCGAAGCTCACCACGCCGACCACTCCAGCGATCCGCCGCCAGAAAGTGACATTCGTTCCGTCATACTGAAGCGACCAGATGTTGCCCGAACCATAGTCGCCAAAGATGTAGGAGCCGCGCAGTTCTGGAATCCTCTGCCCTCGATACACGACGCCGCCCACCACAGATGTCCCTTCGTAACTCTCCGAACCTTGCGCATACTCCAGGATCGGCGGAATCAGCGTCACACCCGGCGCCGGATTCCCCTGCCCGATCAGCGTCCCTTCCCGATAATTCCAGCCGTAGTCGCCACCCTTGACGATGACGTTCAACTCTTCACGCAAGCTCTCGCCGACATCACCGCAGAACAACCGCCCGTTCACCGGGTCGAAGCTGAACCGCCACGGATTACGCATGCCCGCCGCCCAAAACTCCGTCCGCACGTCCGCTGGATTCACCGGGCTGCCGTTGAAGCTCGTCGCGCCCACGAACGGATTATCGGAAGGCACGGAGTAGTTGCTCGAACTGGCTGGATGCGGGTTCGGCGCGAGGTTCCCCGGACGCTTGTCCACGTCGATGCGCAGGATGCCCGCGAAGAAATCGCGCGTGATGGTCCGGGAGTTTCCATACTCGCCATTGCCGCCGCCCTCGTCCCCGAGCGATACATACAGGTAACCATCCGGTCCAAAATGCAGGTCGCCGGCATTATGGTTGTCCGCCTGATCGTATTGGGTGATCAGAGGAACCTCGGATCCACTCAGCGCCAGATTCGGATTCGTCGGCGACGTTTGAAACCGCGCGAGCCGATCATGGAACCCGCTGCCATCCGCCGTCGATGTTTGCAGCGTGTAGTAAACAAAGAACAGCCGGTTGCTCGCATACCCAGGATGAAACGCGAGGCCGAGCGCACCGCCTTCGCCGCTCGCATCCACCTGCCCGCTCAGGTTCAGAAACATGGATTTCACCGGGTTCGACAAATCGCTGATCACCCAAATCGCCCCGGTCTTCTCGACGACAAAGAGGCGGTTCGTTTCCCCCGGCGGAGTCGCCATCGCCACCGCGCCGTCTGCGAAAACGATTCCGGGAAAGGCATCTTCCAGCGCATAGCTGTAGGGCTCCTGAGGAAACGTGAGCGTCGTATTCGCCAGCCGCGAAGCCGCACTGATGGACAGGGGAAAGAGCAGGCACATCAGCGCGGCGAACAACAGGCGCAATTTCAAATACAGCATAACTTCAAGATTATCGGCTGGAACGTTAGCAGGTGAGATGTCCAAACTCAACACTGGGAAGAAAACAGCGGGCTCGGAGGGGAAAACGGGAAAAGGAGCTTTACCCACTTCATCTGTGTCTATCCGTGTGAAACTTAAAACGTGAAACGTAAATCCGGCCTGTCCCAATCACGTTTCACGTTTCAACCCTGAACCGCAATCAAGCCAACAATTGCGGCACCACGCGTCCCGCCACATCCGTCAGCCGATAGTCCCGGCCCTGGAATCGGTAGGTCAACTGCTCGTGGTTCAGCCCGAACAGATGAAGCATCGTGGCGTGGAAATCATTCACGTGAACCGGGTCACGGGCGATGTTCCAGCCAATCTCATCCGTCTCGCCAATCACCTGCCCGCCCTTCACGCCGCCGCCCGCCATCCACATGCTGAAAGCGAATGGATGATGATCGCGCCCGCTCACCCGCCCATTGAAGCTCGGACGATTCTCGCCCAGCGGCGTGCGCCCGAACTCGCTCGCCCAGACCACCAGCGTGTCCTCCAGCAAACCGCGCTGCTTCAGATCCTTCAGCAACGCGCCCACCGGCTGGTCGGTCACGCGACAATTGAAGAGCAGATCGGAATCGAGATCATTGTGATGATCCCAGCTCGCGTGATGAATCGCCACAAAGCGCACGCCCCGCTCCACCATCCGCCGCGCGAGCAAACAGTTCTTCGCGAACGTCGGGAAGGCGTCCGGCCCGCCGCCCCGCTGCGTCTTCAAGCCGTCGGCGTCGCGGTTCACGCCGTATGCTTCGAGCGTCGCGGAGGATTCGCCGGAAAGATCCGTGAGCTCCGGCGTGCTCACCTGCATCCGCGCCGCCAGCTCGTAGGAAGCGATGCGGCTCGCGATCTCCGGATCGCCCACCACCGCGTGCCGCATCGCATTCAGATCGCGCAACGCATCCAGCCCCAGATGCCGCATCTCCGCCGTAACGCCCGGCGGGTTCGATAAATCCTGCACCGGATCGCCCTGGCTGCGGAACATCACGCCCCCGAAACACGACGGCATGAACCCGCTCGAAAACATCGTGTTCCCTCCGCTCGGCACCCGGCCCGCCGTCAGCACCACGTAGCCCGGCAGATTCTGCGACGGACTTCCCAAGGCATAATTCACCCACGACCCGATGCTCGGCCGCCCGAGCAATTGCGATCCCGTGTACATCAGCAGCTCGCCCGGATGATGATTGAACGCCTCCGTGTGCATCGAGCGCACCAGCGCGATGTCGTCCGCGCACGAGCCCAGGTGCGGCAACATCCCGGACATTTCCATCCCGCTCTGCCCGTAGCGCCGGAACGGATGCGGGCTCGCGAGCAGCTTCGCCGTGTCCTTCTGCAAAAAGGCGAAGCGCACCTTCTCCGTCATCGAGTCCGGGAGCTTCTGTCCGTCCAGCTCCTTGAGCTTCGGCTTCGGGTCGAACAAATCCACCTGGCTCACCCCGCCCTCCATGTAGAGGAAGATGCAACGCTTCGCGCGCGGCATGAACTGCGCGGGCTTCGGCGTCAGCGGATTCACCGGCGACGCGAGCAATCCCTCCGCGCCGAGCAACGACGCGAAGGCTAGCCCGCCGACGCCGCGCGCGGCGTTCACGAGGAAATCGCGGCGAGTGAGCGTGAGAATATCTTGTGCGTCCATGAACTATGTCTGGGTCAACCGGCGTTGGACTAAGCAGCCTGCGGATCAATTCAACGTCGCGTGGCGCACGTATAAGAATCCGGCCAGCCGACTCCCTGCAACGTCCTCCAATCACTCCCGCGTCATGAACTCGTCGAGGTTCAGCAGAATCTGGCTCAGGGCGGTGAGGGATTCCGCTTCAGTCGAGGAACGCGGCAGCCGAGTTTGATCGCGATGAAGCTGTTCGAGGCGCGCGAGTTCCTGGCCGGTCGGCGGGCGGCAGAGGCAAAGCTCGAACGCGCGGGCGATGCGGGCGCGAGTGGTGGCCTGCGGCATCGCGACCAGGCGTTTGCCGAGACTTTGTGCGCATTCGACGAAGAGTCCGTGGTTCAACAGCGTGAGGGCTTGCAGCGGCGTGTTGCTGCGGTCACGGCGCGTGCAGCTCTGGCTCGAATCCGCCTGGTCAAAGGTCATCGAGGCCGGATACGGCACGGTGCGCTGCGCGAAGATGTAGAGGCCGCGCCGGTATTTCTCCGGGCCTTCCGTGTCGGTCCAGGTGAAGGCACCAGCCGCGCCAAGCTTCTTCACATCCTCCGGCAGGTACGGGCGAAAGCTGGGGCCGCCGATGTCGTCATTCAACAATCCGCCCGCCGCGAGCGAGATGTCGCGGATGATCTCGGATTCGAGACGAAGGCGGTTCTGTCGTGCCAGCCAGAGGTTCTGCGGATCACGCGATTGAAGTTCCGGTCGGACGCGTGACGCCTGCCGGTAGGTGGCTGAGGTGACGATGAGCTTGATGAGCGCCTTGCGGGACCAAGGCGCTGCAGGTTGAACGTTGAACGTTGAACGTTGAACGTTCAAGGAGAGCGGAGACTTGAACTCACACGCGAGCCAGTCGAGCAGCTCAGGATGCGAGGGGGCTTCGCCGCGGGTGCCGAAATCCTCCGACGTGTTCACGAGGCCGCGACCGAAGAGGTGTTGCCAGACTTGATTGACCGCAACGCGCGCGGTGAGCGGATTTTCTGGAGCGACCAGCCAGCGGGCAAGGTCGAGGCGATCCGCGTCCGCACGACGAGACTTCAGGGGAGGCAGAACGCCCGGCGTGCCTGTGCCGACTTCTTCACCTTTGCGCAGGAAATCGCCACGCACATGGATGTTCGCGCGGGCGGGAGCGGTTCGTTCGAGGAAGGATTCGGCCTTCGCCTCGGCGTTCTTCGGCCGCGTGCGGCGGTGGCGGGCGAGCTGTCGCTTCACGTCGGCGGACTTCGGATCGTTCGCCTGGGTGAGCTCAGCCAACTGCGTCTTGAGGCGGGATTGTTCGCCATTCCACGCTTTCTTCGCGCGCTCGAAACGGGCGGGGTCGTCAGCATGCGGCGCGGGGATGTCCACTTCCTGCGCGTTGTTGAAGAAGGCGTAGAGCTGATAGAATTCGCGCTGCGAAATCGGGTCGTATTTATGGTTGTGACATTCGGCGCAGCCCACGGTGAGACCAAGCCAGACGGTGCCAGTGGTGCTCGCCCGGTCCACCTTGGCCTTGCAGCGGAATTCCTCCGCATCGGTGCCGTCCTCGTGATTCATCAGGGTGAGACGGTGGAAACCAGCGGCGGTCTTTTGTTCGATCGTGGCGTCGGGCAGCAGGTCGCCAGCGAGCTGCTCGATGGTGAATTGATCGAACGGCAGGTCGTCGTTCAAGGCATCGATCACCCAGTCGCGATACAGCCAGGCGAAGGGACGCGGGCGATCAATCTGGTAGCCGGACGTATCGGCGTAACGCGCGAGATCCAGCCAGTGCCGCGCCCAGCGTTCGCCAAAGTGCGGTGAGGCCAGGAGCGAATCAACGAGCTGTACATAGGCGTTGAGTGAACAATCTTCAACGAACTGCCGGACCTGCTCCGGGGTCGGCGGCAATCCGATCAAATCCAGGCTGAGGCGGCGAATAAGAGTGCGGCGATCGGCTTCAGGTGATGGCTCGACGCCTTCCTTTTCCAAGCGCGCGAGCACGAACCGATCGATCTCGTTGCGCACCCAGCGCTGGTTCTTGATCGATGGCGTTTTCGCGATCATCGGCGGCACAAACGCCCAGTGTTGAGGAGTTCGCGACGGGGCTTCGTTGGTCGCCGACATGGCAGCGCTCCCACCTGCGAGGAGCAGGCTGACGGAACTCAAGAGCAGCATGGTGTGGCGTATCATCGCTGGTGCCGGAGGCTAGAGGCTGACGAGACTGACGGCGCAAACATTTAATATGATTTTAGCTGGCCACCAGCAACACCACGGCCCCGTCGTCGGAAAACCACATTCATGAATTCGGCTCATAGAAAATCGTTGCCCGATGAATTCGGCCTGTGCATCGTCTCGCCGTTCAAACGGCCCACATCCCGCGCCATGCGTGCGCCATGCGGTCGTTGACGAGAAAGACATCATGAAAAAGATCGAAGCCATCATCAAGCCGTTCAAACTCGAAGAAGTGAAGGATGCCCTGCACGAACTCGGCATCCAAGGGATGACCGTCACCGAAGCCAAGGGCTTTGGACGCCAGAAGGGGCACACGGAGATTTACCGCGGCAGCGAATACACGGTCGATTTCCTCCCGAAGCTGAAGATCGAACTCGTCATCACGGATGACCTTGTGGAACGCGCCGTCGCCGCGATCATCAAGGGCGCGAAGACTGGCAAGATTGGCGACGGAAAGATTTTCGTGTCGCCGATCGAAGAAGCGATCCGGATTCGCACCGAGGAAAAGGGCGACCAGGCGGTCTAAAGAACAGTTGCCCGACGGCCCACCTTCCGCGAACCGCCGATGAAAGCTCTCCTGCTTGCCTTGTTGTTTATCTGCGCGCTGCCGCACTCCCGCCTTGAAGCTGCGGAGGCAGCCACCAAAGCCGCCGAACCTTCTGTCGAACAGCGCCTGGCCGACATCGAAGCCTATATCAACAACAGCGCCAGGGTCACGGACGGCAAAGCCGCATCCAAGATCTCCGGCCCCGGCCCCGCGCACAATGGCTGGATGATGGTCTCGTCGGCGCTCGTGCTCTTCATGACGCTGCCCGGGCTTGCGCTCTTTTACGGCGGACTCGTCCGCAGCAAGAACGTGCTCTCCGTCATCGCGCAGTGTTTTGGGCTCGCGGGAATGGTGAGCATTCTCTGGTGGGCTGTGGGATACAGCCTGTCATTCGGCAAGGCTGGCAGCGTGTGCGGCGGTCTCGCTCACGCCTTCATGCAGGGCGTGGACGTCGCACCCAACACGGACTACAGCCACTGGGTCTCGCACAACATCTATTTTATCTACCAGTTGATGTTCGCAATCATTACGCCCGCGCTCATCGTGGGTGCCATCGCGGAGCGCATGAAGTTTTCCGCCATTATGCTTTTTTGCCTCCTGTGGATGTTCCTCGTTTACTTCCCCGTCGCCCACATGATGTGGGGAGCCAATGGCATGATGAACGGCCTCGCGAACGACGACGCCAAGATTAAGGCCATCGATTTCGCAGGCGGAATCGTGGTCCACATGACCTCGGGATGGTCCGCTCTCGTCCTTTGCGTGATGCTTGGGAAACGCCGCGGTCACGGTCGGGAACCAATGCCGCCCCACAGCATGGTGCTATGCGCCATCGGCACCGGAATGCTCTGGGTTGGTTGGTATGGCTTCAACGCCGGAAGCGCCCTCGCAGCGGACGGAATAGCTGCGAACGCATTCGTCACCACCACGCTGTCCGCCGCCGTGGGATGCTTCGTGTGGCCGCTGGTGGAATATATCACCCGGGGCAAGCCTAGCATGCTCGGCTTTTGTTCGGGTGCCATCGCGGGATTGGCGACCATCACTCCGGCGGCTGGCTTCGTGACGCCTGGAACCGCGATTTTCATCGGAATTCTGGCTGGAATCATTCCTTACATCGCCTGCACCAAGCTGAAGAGCTGGCTGGGCTACGACGATGCGCTCGATACCTTCGGCGTTCATGCCGTCGGCGGAACCTTGGGCACGATCCTCGCGGGAATCTTCGCGACTGCCGCGGTTAACCCAAACCTCGGCGCGGATCGTATCAAGGCTCTGGTTGGCAAAACGCTCTGGCTGGAACAACTGAAAGCCGGCGGACTAATCTTGGTCTGGTCGGTCGCCGCCACCATTTTGATAGTTTACATCCTCAACGCTGCTCTGGGTTCCATGCGCGCCACCATCGAGACAGAAACCATCGGCCTGGATCTCGCGGAGCATGGGGAAGAAGGTTACCACAATTGATCGGCCTCCTACCGATCACATAGCTCAAGCTCCGTTCACGCCAAGAAAAAGGGCTTGAGGAATGAACCTCAAGCCCTGCGAATGTCAGATGGCAAGCTTAGAGCGCGTGGCCGCTGCCCGAGAGACTGCACACTGGCGTGGTGTCCACCGCGCCAATCGTGTAAGTGCCGCCGCCGGCACAGA
>CAMCCU010000270.1 GCA_945872975.1 Pedosphaera parvula Ellin514 | reverse complement strand
TCCAGGCGCTGTCTCCGGCGGAAGGCCAGCCCATCGCCGCCATCAACGGCGACTTCTACGTGGTGGACGAAAAGAATCCTTACCTCGGTGATCCACGCGGCCTGCAGATCCTCGACGGCGAACTGGTCAGCGCGCCGACGGATCAGGCGAGCTTCTGGATCGATGCCGCCGGGCAACCGCAGGCCACGAACGTCCTTTCGCTATTGAAGGTGACCTGGGCGGACGGCAGTTCGACTCCCATTGGTTTGAACGAAGAACGTCGCGAAGGCGCGGCCGTTCTCTACACGCCGCGACATGGCGCCTCCACGCGGACCAAGGGCGGTCGCGAATTGATTCTCGAAGCGACAGGCGGAGGGCCGTGGCTGCCCTTGCAGGCTGGACGCGAGTTCAGCGCGATCGTGCGTGAGACGCGGACAAACGGGAACACGACGCTGAGCTATGGCGTGCTGGTGCTCTCGCTTGCCACCGCGTCGCTGACGAATTCCGCGCTTGCGGCCCAGGCGATGGACGGCGCGGTGTTGAAGATTTCCACGGCAACCATTCCCGATCTCGCTGGAGTGAAGATGGCGATCAGCGGCGGCTACGTTTTACTGCGTGATGGACGGAAGCAGGAGATCCAGACGCCGCAGTCGGACGCCTACAAATATCGTTCCGTGAACGAGCGTCATCCGCGCGCCGCCATCGGCGCGAGCCGTGAGCATATTTTCCTCGTGGAAGTCGATGGCCGGCAGCCGGAACTTTCCATGGGCATGACGCTCGGCGAACTGGGCGACTACATGCAGAAGCTCGGCTGCGAACTCGCGTTGAGCCTGGACGGCGGCGCGTCGGCGACGTTCTGGTATCAAGGGAAGGTTTTGAACAGCCCGTGCAACGGAGCGGATCGTCCGATCGCCAATGGCATCGTCGTGGTGTCCAGGCCAACGGCGAAGAAGCCTTAACGCTCCACGCGGACGAGGCGGAGCGATTCCAAATCGAACCACGCCTCGCCGGCCTGAGCGCGCAGGTTGCAGAGCAGCTCGACCTCGGCCCCTTCCTTCGCCAGTTCAAATTCCACGCGCAGCAGTGTCCAGTCGTGATCGCCGACGAGCGGAGGAGCGCCTTTCCCATTGCGTCCGGGCACGCTGAGGAAGACGCCGCTGGTCCGGCCAAAGGCCAGCGCCTTCACGCCCGAAGCACGGGCGCGCGCTTCAAATCGATAACGTCCCGGCTCCAGCCAAACTTTCGTCCGCCATGACGCGGACGTCTTGGGGCCTGCTTGAATGTGCAGGCTCGGTCTGCCGTCAATGCCGACTCGGTCCAGCTTGCCGCCATCCGGTGGATTCGCTGCGCGCCAGCCGTCGAGGTGGGCGCTTCCGTTGATGAATGGAAGTCGCGACGGTTCCGGCTGCGCTAACTGGCGCGCCACCTCGCTGGCTCGTCGTTCGATGCGTTCGCACAGATCCTCTGACTCACGAAGCAACGCGTGCGCTTCGGAGCGTGACAGGTTGGATGCGAGCGAGGCGGACCAGCGGCGGACGTGATTCGTCAGCAACGCGACTTGGAATGAGTTTGTGAATAACAACGCCACTCGGCTGCGGTAGATGCTGCGGCCTTCGGAAGTTTCGAGCACGGACTTCGCAACGAAGCCAGCCATGTGCGGCTGCAATGAAAATTGTGCCCGGCCCAGCAGTTGATCCATGCCGCCCGGCAGGAACACGAAGCGGTCCGCCGACGGATCGTGGTAGAGCCGGTAATTATTCTTCGCGAGGCCATAGCCATCGCGATGACCGATCAATACTTCCATCGCTGTGAAGGTGAGGAAACGATCCGTATCCAGCACAGCGGCGAGCTGACTCCAGCGCACAGACAAGTTCGTTTGAGACGCAGCGAACGCCAGCCGTCGCAGGTCCGAACCGTCCGCGCCGCCTGTTCCCGAACTGTGCCGCATTGCGCCCGTGACATCGCTGCCCGGACCGGGTTCCGGCTCGTAGAAGTTGCCGTCCGTCCGGCGAAAATGTTGCGCGAGGAACTCCTCGGCGAACCCTTCCTTGAGCACGTACAACCCGAGGCGTCGCCCGTTCATTTCCACCAAGGCATGTGACACGCGCGGTGCGGGAAGGCCGGCGGTGCGGAAGAGTTCGGCTCCCAGCTTTTCATGGAGATAGCTCGGGTCTTCGACGGAGTTGTTGAGATGGATTTTGCTCAGGCCGTGAAGGCGTTGCGCCGGGACGAATCGGTCGAGGTCCAAGGTGAACGCTGGCCTTTCATCAAGACTGCGAAAGCTGCCGGTGCGACCCTTTAAGCGCAGCGCGACGTCGTGAAGAACATTGGTTCCCGCACGGACGGTGGCGCGCACGTAGGTCCGGGGTTCTTTGCGCAAGGTGCTAAGGCTGTCCGCCGGAATCTCCAGTTGGAAGCGCAACGGGGCACCGCCTTTGAACAGGTCGGGTTCAACCAGTCCTTTGACTTCCGCCCCTGCCACGCCAAGCCAGCCCGCCATGGCGAGCCACGCCAGCGCGATGAGGCGGGCGTTGGCTAGATGTGCGGCAGGAACGTGCATGAAAGCAGGGGGCCGATGAATTGCAGGAGGACCGTCGCCGGTGAACGAACGCCAAGTCAAGCGATGAGCTTTGGGGTGAGAAACCGCGCGTGCTCAATTAATCCTCCCTCAATCCAGACTGGTGTAATGTCTGTTCACCGCGTCATGACCGTGCAACTACGCTCCATCCATGCCGTGGAAATTCAGATGTGCTCTGAGAGCGTTTGTTTGGTAGCGTTTCCCGCATTCAAACATCGGAAAGCTCGTTTGCATAAAGCGCGACTTGGTTGACGGTGTTGAGCTCATGAAGAACAGCAAGACAATCAACTGGGCGGCAGGCGCAATCATCGTCGCGATGGCGGCGTGGTTGTATCTCGTACTGTTCCCCACGCCTCCCGCCATCGACGCGCGGCCGCATCAGGGGCTGGGCGAAGTCATGGCGGGCGAGGCGGTAAAACTGGCGGAGGGCGGTGCGAGAATTATCATCATCACCCGCGACATGGGATCTTTCAGGCTGCCGGCGGCCGAGGTGCAGTTGGCGGGCTGCCTGGCCGCCCTGAAGTCCGCCGGCAAGACGCCCGCTGCCACCCGCACGATCAAGGCGGACCCGTTGCGCGTCGTCGGGGTGCCGCCGGGAGAATTCTTCGAGATTCTTCGTCAGGGAAAAGAGAACGATGTAATCGTCTCGTTCCTTGGTCCGCCCATGCTGGATGCGGCCCAGATTGCCAAGCTCGGCCCGAAACGTTCGCGCATCGTCGCCCTGTGTGCGGGAACCATGCCGGCGCGGGTGGATTTGAAGCGGGCCTTCGAGCAACAGCTTCTTCATGTGGCGATCGTCAGCCGTCCGGACGCACCGGCTCAAGCCGCCGCCGGGAATACGCGCAGCGCCTTCGAGCAAATGTTCAAAGTGATTACTCCCGGCAATATGGCTGAGTTGTCCACGCTGACCGCAGCCGCCACAGCAGACTGAATCATGGAAGGGCGTTTTCTTTCAAACTGTAGCAGCCGGCGTCAGACGGCTCTGAAATCCGTCTGGTTGGAGCCTCGTCACCTCGGCTGCTACGAGAGTGCGAAAAGCGCTGGGCAAGGGACGACGCGCGGATTCTCGGCGACGGATCTGTTGGTCACGCTGGCTGTGGTGTCGCTGCTCGCGGCGGTGGTAGTGCCGATGGTCGTTCGCTCCAAGGCCAAATCGCGGCTGGAGCTTTGCCAGTCGAACGTGAAGCAGGTGACCCGCGCGGTGCTGGAGTTCGCCGGCGAGCACGAACAGACCCTGCCCAAGATGGAAGGCAGCCCGGTGCCTGGCGGTTGGTGGCATTACAAGGAGCAGGTCAAAGGCTACCTCGGGCTGAACGGTCCGCCGTCGATCGCTGATAAAGTTTTCGCGTGCCCGGATGATCGTGGCTACGACGACGGGGTTGACAAGCCCCAGCCATTCTCCCGCTCTAAGAAGCACAACTACACGAGCTACGTCTTCAATGGCGTGAACCTGCCTGGTGTCCCGAACATCGGCGGCCGAACCCTCGCCTCCATCAAGCAACCGTCGCGCACGTTACTGGTTTTGGAATGGACCGCCCACGCGCCACTCTCTTGGCACAGCAGCCTGACGCGCAGCGCGAACACGCCCTTCTACAATGGCGCGCAGAGCGTGGTGGGTTTTGTTGACGGACACGTCGCCTACGTGAAGATTTACTACGACGGAATCAACGCCGCCTATACTCGTGACCCTGTGCCCGGCTATGATTACCAGTATAGCGGCGACTGACCCGGCGAAGCATCCGTGCAGCTTGTGAGCGCGTTGAGAATTGGTCCCGAGCCCGAAACCCAGATCAACGGAGCGTCTTTTGATTCTCGATGCCTTGCTCCGGGTGAGCGGAGAAAACCTGAGGGCCGATCATGCTGGAATGGACGAATCAGCTTACTCGCGCTAGAATACGGCCCATTCACGAGCCGCAAGTAGAATCGAAGCTGAATATTGGCCGTTCAGTAACCCTGTAGTTTGTTATGAGACGTATTGTTTTGACCAGCCTCGCCGCGTTCGCGGCAGTTGCCGCCCACGGGGCTGCGAGTGTTACGCCCTGGGTTCCGATTTTCCAAGGGATTGAGCAGGCCAGCGGACGGAATGACGCCGCCACCTCCGGCAGCCTATCGGCATACGCACTGCGGATTGATCTTCAAGACCCGGATGTGCGATTGTTCACGACTCCACCAGTGACGAACAACTACGTTCCCAATGACCGGGAAACGCTGTTTCAGACCCCGGCGGAGTTTCTTCGCGAATACCAATTGCAGGTCGCGGTGAACTCAGTGAATTTTTCTCCGAGCGGCTACAACAACCAGTCCGGCCAGAAGGCCAACTTGAGTGGCCTGGTCATTTCGGAAGGACGGTTTGTCTCCTCCCAGAACCAGTTTGAGACCAATATCAGCGCTTCGGCCATGCTCTTTTCGTCGAACAAGGAACCGTCGTTCGTCTTTTTCAACTGGCCGCAGGTGGACACGAATGGAGTCTATCACGCCGTGGCCGGCATGTTTCCGCTGCTCCGCGACGGAGTAAACATCAGCTACGCCTACACGAACGAGCCAGGAACCATTCACGACAATCAGCCGCGCACAGCCTTCGGGCTGTCAGAGGACAACCGGTATCTGTTTCTCGTGACGATTGACGGACGGACTGGCGGCACGCAGGGAGCATTGGATTGGGAAACTGCCGAGTTCCTGCTGCTCTTCGGAGCCTGGCATGGCATGAATGTGGATGGCGGTGGCTCCACGTGCATGGTCAAGGCGGACGACTGCGGCGAGCCGGTGGACATCAACAGCAACAGTTACCAGGTCGCTGTCGGGCGACCCGGGGCACAACGCCCTGTCGGCTGCAATTTCGGCGCCTCCGCCAAGCCGCTGCTCAAACCAATTCGAGAGGTGACCATTGAGCCGGCCCCGACCACCGCGCTCATCACCTGGAAGACTGAGATGCCGGCCACGACGCAGGTTGATTACGGACTCACCACGAATTATGGCAGTGCCACGCCGTTGGATTCACGTCTGACGCGATCTCACGTGGCCACGCTCACCGGACTGAACAGTGGCTCGACCTATTACTTCCGTGCCCGTTCCAGCACAGGTGCCGAGGAACACACCTTCGCCTGCCGGCTTAGCACTCCATCCACCGCCGCCAACCGCACGCTGGTCTTTGACGTGACCAAGAGTTGGAGATACACGACGAACAATCTCGACGGCGTGAACTGGAAAGCCCCCGGGTACAGCGACGCGGGTTGGATGGGAGAGGGACCGGGATTGCTCTATGTTCTCGAGAACAGCGCGCAGGTGTCGCCACGAAATACCGTCATGCCTCCATTGGTAGGCGGGGCGGGCGTGACTATCCCTCGCACCTACTATTTCCGCACTCACTTCGACTTCTTCGGCAGCCCTGCTGGTCTGTCCCTGATGTTGTCCAACTACGTGGACGACGGCGCGGTTTTTTATTTGAACGGAGCTGAGATCTACCGGCTGCGGATGCAAGCCGCGCCCACAGTGATCACCTACGGGAGCATTCCGAACGGACTGCCATGCACAGGTCCCAACCTGCAACAGGGCGACGCAGCCATCAACTGTCCTGACGTGTTCACTATCACCGGCGCGGCGATGAGCAACCTAGTGGAGGGTGACAACGTCCTCGCCGTGGAAGTTCACAACAACTCCGGCACAGACCTCGTCTTTGGCTCCGCATTGCTGACCTCCAGTACGACGCAAGTTTCGCCCCAGCTAAACCTGTGGACGGAGAGCGACATCGCCACGCTCTTTTGGAATGGGGAGGGGTTCTTCCTGCAAAACTCGTCGGACGTCGGCTCCACCAACAACTGGGCGGACATCGCCGGAGCGACGCAAAGCCCGGTCGTCGTCACGAACTCAGCCAGCACGTTTTATCGCCTCAGGAAATAGGCAGCAGGACAGCCAGTAAAAATTGTTTCAATGAAGGGAAAGCACATGAGCAAGACACGGATGAACTCACGCCGGGCCTTTACGCTGATCGAACTGCTGGTCGTCATCGCCATCATCGCGATACTGGCAGGCCTGCTTTTGCCGGCGCTTTCCAATGCCAAATCGAAGGCAGTGGTGGCCCAGTGCCTGAGCAATCTCAAACAGCCCGCCACCAGTTACGCCATGTTCGCCGGGGACTATGACGGCAAATATCCCTGGCAGGTGGACTCCGATGCGGGCGGCACCAAGACGACGGCGACTGGACCGTTTGTTGAGTGGGTGGATCACTTTCGCGTGCTCTCCAACCAGCTGATCACGCCCAAGATTCTCGTCTGCCCGGCGGATCGATCCAGGGCGATCGCGGACGACTGGTGGTTCATGTCCGGGTTCGAGAACGTCAGCTACTTCGCCGGGTTCAGCGCCGAGGAATCCAAGCCCCAGTCCATTCTGTCCGGGGACAGCAACGTGCTGGGCGGCGGCGGCGGCTTGGATGCCTTTTGGAATACGGCGGCGGGCAGTTCCATCGACGCCACTTGGGAGAACAACGTCCACATGCGCCGCGGCAACATCGCTCTTGCGGATGGCAGCGTGCAGACCACCACCGCTGTGTCCCTTCGTGACTTGATCGGTGCCGCCTTGGGCGCTGGCAATACCAATGTCGTCTTCTCCAAGCCTCAAGGGGTGCTGTGAACGGATGGCTCCTTCGCCTCTCCTCCCTCTTTAGCCTGGTCCTTCTGCTGAACGCCCGCGCGGCTGACCTTCAACTTAGCCGTCAGGGAACCAGCACGCTCCTCCGCGTCGAAGGCGATCCTGACAACGACTGGCTCATCCAGTTCTCCACCAACCTCGCGACGTGGAACAATATCCCCAGCCTCACGCCCGTCATCGCCGGACGCACCAATTCGCCCACGCGCACCGTCGGCACGACGACCGGGCCGCAGCAGTTCTATCGCGCGCTGAAGACGGCGGGACTTTACGATCCGTCGATTTTTCGCACGGTCAGCCTCACCTTCACACAG